>DASSAH010000326.1:0-7566 GCA_035685585.1 Coriobacteriia bacterium | reverse complement strand
GGATGGAGCGGGTCCCGATGACGCTGCCGGCCGGGCAGGGCCGCGCCGGCCGTCTGACCGCGACGCAGCGCTGGGTCAGGCGCATCGATGCCGCCATGCGCGCGTCAGGCGTCAATGAGACGATGACGTACTCGTTCGTCGACCGCGACGACCTTCGTCGCGCGCGCATGGACCTGCCGGAGGGAGAAGCCCTGGTCGAGCTGGTCAACCCGATGTCCGAGGAGCAGGCCGTCATGCGCTGGTCGCTCTTGCCGGGCCTTGTGCGCTCGGTCTCGTACAACCAGCGGCGCGGCGTGCCCGACATCCAGCTCTACGAGATAGGCGCCGTGTTCTCGACGAGCGACGGACGCACGCTCCCGCGTGAGCGCGCGGTCCTCGGATGCGTCATGGCGGGCATGTGGTCGCGGCCGGGATGGGCCGAGCAGACCGCGCCGCTCGACTTCTTCGACGGAAAGGGCGTCATCGAGGCGCTCGCCGACGACCTCTCGCCACTCGCCTTCCAGGTGCGCTCGGCGGAGATTCCGTGGCTGCAGCCGGGCCGCAGCGCGGAGGTGCTGCTGGGCGGGACCGTCGCCGGCTGGCTCGGAGAGGTGCATCCGGCCGTGCTGTCGGAGTTCGAGGCGGGCGGTGCGGTGGTGGCCTTCGAGCTCTCGATCGACGCACTCGTCGCCTCCGCCCGCTCGGTGCGGGTCTATGCGGACGTCCCGCGGCATCCGGCGGTGACGTTCGACATCGCGCTCGTGGTCGATGAGACGGTGGCGTCGGACCGCGTCGGGCAGGCGATCGCGGGAGCCGGCGGGGCGCTGCTCGAATCCGCACGGCTGTTCGACGTGTACCGCGGCCCGGGCGTTCCCGAAGGCTCCAAGTCGCTGGCGTGGACACTCACGTACCGGGCGCCGAACCGGACGCTTGCCGACGAGGACGTTCGTCCCGTCCACGATCGGCTGGTCCGCAAGGTGTGTCGCGCGGTCGGAGCGCAGGTGCGGTCGTAGCGCGCGGCGCCCCGTCCGTGCGGCTTCGTCATCCCTGCGATGCGATTATGCGCATAATCTTCGGATAGCATGCACGATAAGCGTATCGGTCTTGACCTGAGACAACCGCCTCCGTATCATGCACGTCACAGTCGATGACGAGAGGGCCGGTTGTGGTACGTGCGGCGATAGTCGGAGCGTCCGGGTACGCGGGTGTCGAGCTGACCCGCCTGCTCGCGGCACATCCGGTCATGCGCCCCGTCGTCCTCACGTCGGCTTCGGAAGCAGGCCGCCGGGTCGGCGACGTCTACCCCGCCTTGGCGCCGCACGTCGACGCGACGTATGTCGCGCCCGACATCCCGGCTCTCGCGAACATGTGCGACGTCGCGTTCCTCGCGATGCCGCATACCGCCGCTCTCGGGATCGCTCCCGAGCTGCGCGCCGCGGGCGTGACGGTGATCGACGTCTCGGCCGATTTCCGCTTGAGCGACGCCGAGGTCTACGAGCGCTGGTACGGCGTCGCGCACAGCGCGACCGGACTGCTCGCCGAGGCGGTGTACGGGCTGCCCGAAATGGACCGCTCGGCGCTGCCCGGGTCGGGGCTCGTGGCGTGCGCGGGTTGCTACCCGACCGCGACGCTGCTCGCCGCGTTGCCGGCGCTCGAGGCGGGCGTCACCGCGAGCGATCTCGTCATAGTTGACGCGAAGTCCGGGGTCTCGGGAGCGGGCCGCAGTCCGGGGCCCGGCACGCACTTCCCCGCGGTCGGCGAGTCGCTGACGCCGTACAACGTGACCATCCACCGCCACACTCCGGAGATGGCCCAGGGGCTCTCGCGGATTGCAGGGAGCCCGGTCCGCGTGGTCTTCTCGCCGCATCTCGTCCCGATGAGCCGAGGACTCCTGGCGACGGTCTACCTTCGGCTGACGGCACCTCTGTCAGCTGCCGACGCGGTCACGCTCTACCGCGAGCGGTACGCCGGCGAACCGTTCGTGACCGTGCACGACGCGGGTCGCATGCCCTCGACGCTCGAAGTGCGGGGTTCGAACCGCGCGCACCTCGGTGTCGCGGTCGATGAGGAAGCCGGAATGCTCGTGGCCGCCTGCGCGATCGACAACCTTGTGAAGGGGGCGGCGGGCCAGGCAGTGCAGTGCGCGAACCTTGCGCTCGGCATCGAAGAGACCGCCGGACTCGACCTGCCGGTCCCGGTGGTGTGAGAGATGGATACGCGGACACACGCGTTCGTCCCGGTGCCCGGTGGCGTGCTCGCTCCTTCGGGATTCTCCGCGGGAGCCGTGGCCGCGGGCATCAAGCGCTCCGGCGCCATCGATGTGTGCGTGCTCGACGCGGGCGCGCCGGTCCCTGCGGCGGCGGTCTTCACCCGCAACACCATGGCGGCGCCGCCGGTGGCGGTGAGCCGAGAGGCGCATGCCGACGGACGTCTGAGAGCCTGGGTGGTCAACGCCGGCAACGCGAACGCGTGTACAGGCGCCCCGGGCCGCGCCGACGCTCGCGCGATGGCCGAGCGCGCCGCCGGGACGCTCGGCTGTGACCCCGCAGACGTCGGGGTCGCGTCCACCGGCGTGATCGGCGTCCCGCTCCCGATGAATGCCGTGCGCGAGGGCATCGTCGCGGCGGTGGCGAGCCGCGGCTCAACGACTGGCCATGCCGCCGCCGCTGCCGCCGCCATCATGACCACCGATACGTTCGCCAAAGAGGCGGCGTACTCCGGGACGGTCGAGGGGATCACGTACACGGTCGGAGGCATGGCCAAGGGCAGCGGCATGATCCACCCCGACATGGCGACCATGCTCGCGTTCGTCACTACCGACGCGCCGCTCACCTCCCGCGCATGCGCGGAGGTCCTCGCGCGGGCGACAGCATCAACGTTCAACCGCATCACGGTCGACGGAGACACGTCCACGAACGACACGTGCGCGCTGATGGCGAGCGGCGCCGCGGGTGGTGGCCCGATCGATGTGGACGACCCGCGGCTCTCCGCGCTGGCCGACGCGGTCACCCTCGTCTGCGCCGACCTCGCCCGGATGATCGTGCGCGACGGCGAGGGGGCGACCAAGCTCGTCGAGGTGACGGTGCGAGGCGCGGCGACCGAGACGGACGCCGAGGCCGCGGCGCGAGCCATCGCGGTCTCGCCGCTCGTGAAGACCGCGCTCTTCGGCGGTGACGCGAACTGGGGCCGGGTCGCGATGGCCATCGGGAATTCCGGAGCGCTCCTCGACCCAGAGAGGGTCGAGATCGTGTTTGCGGGTATCACGACGTGTAGAGCGGGCAGAGCGCTGCCGTTCAGCGAAGAAGAGGCCGCCGTGGCGCTTGCGCGCGAAGAGGTCGACGTCACGGTTGACCTGCACCTCGGAGCAGCGACGGCGACAGTGCTCACCTGCGACCTGAGTTACGAGTACGTGCGCATCAACGGTGACTATCGCACGTAGGATCCCCCGGAGGGTGGGCGATGGAAGACGTGTTCGAGAAGGCCGAGACACTGACCGAGGCCCTGCCGTGGATCAAGCGGACCTGGGGTCGCACCGTCGTGCTCAAGTACGGCGGAGCCGCGATGACCGACCCGGAGCTCAGGGCGCACGTCGCGTCCGACATCGTGCTCATGAAGTTCGTGGGAGTGAATCCGGTGATCGTTCATGGCGGCGGCCCCACGATCACCTCGTACATGGAGCGCCTCGGTATGCCGGTCGAGTTCTCTGACGGTCTGCGCGTCACGAGCAGCGAGGCGATGGAGATCGTCAAGATGGTCCTCGTCGGCAAGGTCAACAAAGACCTGGTGACCGCTATCAACGCGCACGGACGGCTCGCGGTTGGCATCGCCGGCGATGACGCGAACCTCATCACGGCCCGGCCGATGTCGCCGCGCCTTGGCCGGGTAGGGGAAGTCACCTCGATAGACACGACCGTGGTACGCAAGCTCATCGCGGACGGCTTCATCCCGGTCGTGGCGAGCGTGGCTGTCGGAGAGGACGGAGAGAGCTGCAACGTCAACGCCGATCTCGTGGCTGGCGAACTCGCGGCCGCGCTCGGCGCGGACAAGGTGATCTTCCTGACCGATGTCGACGGCCTCTACCGCGACTTCGACGACAAGGACTCTCTCATCAGCGCGCTTTCGCTCGAGGAAGCCGAGGAGCTGCTAGCGCGCGAGCTGCTCGCGAGCGGCATGATCCCCAAGGTCACCGCCTGTGTCCGGGCGCTGCGCGGCGGGGTCGACCGCGCGCATATCCTGAACGGGATGCTGCCGCACTCTCTCCTGCTGGAGATCTACACTGACGGAGGCGTCGGCACCATGATCGCTCAGGCGAGCGGGCGCCGGGACCCGCTCGGACCTGGAGCCGCCGCGGCCGCCCGGAGTGGGACGGAGTCCTGACGGTGGGAGAGCGCTACGACACCGCTGCCGCGAAAGACGCATGCTTCATCATGCCGACGTACACGCGCAAGCCGGTGCTCTTCGTCGAGGGCCGCGGGATGCGCCTGTACGACGACGAAGGCCGCGAGTACCTCGACTTCGTGTCCGGGTTGGGCTCGGTCAACCTCGGTCACGCGCACCCCGCCGTCACGGAGGCGGTCTGGTGTCAGATGGCGCGGCTCACACAGGTGAGCAACCTCTACCATGTCGAGCATCGGGCGGAACTCGCCGAGGAGCTGTCCGGGTTGCTCGGCGGAGGGTGGAAGGCGTTCTTCTGCAACTCAGGCGCTGAAGCGTGCGAAGGGGCGATCAAGCTCGCGCGCAAATGGGGACGGGAGCGCAAGGGTCCCGACGCGGTACGCATCGTCACCGCGGAGCGAAGCTTTCACGGACGCACGCTCGGCGCACTCGCCGCCACCGGCCAGCCCGCGAAGCAAGAAGCGTTCGGGCCCCTGCCGCCAGGATTCACGCACGTCCCCTTGAACGACGTCGACGCGCTCGAGCGCGAGGTCGACGAGACAGTGTGCGCTGTCATGCTCGAGGTCATCCAGGGGGAGGGCGGCGTCCACCCCTGCGAGAACGAGTACCTCGCGGCGGCGCGTCGTCTCTGCGATGAGAGGGAGGCGCTGCTCGTCCTCGATGAGGTGCAGACGGGGTTCTGGCGCACCGGCGAGAGTGCCTTCGCGCACCAAGCGTTCGGGGTGCGGCCCGACGTGGTCGCGGTCGCGAAGGCGCTCGCGAACGGTCTGCCCGCCGGCGCGGTGCTCGCGCGTGGTACCGCCGCGGACACCTTCGAGCCCGGCGACCATGGCTCGACGTTCAGCGGCGGCCCCGTCATCTGCGCCGCGGCGCTCGCCACGATCGCGGCGCTGCTGAGCGAGGGGCTCGGCGCGCGGGCCGGGCAGAACGGCGCGTACCTGCGGACGAGGTTGGAGGACCTCGCGCGCGCCACCGCTGTGATCGGAGAGGTGCGGGGCCGCGGACTGATGATCGCGGCGCAGCTCACGCGGCCCATCGCCGCCGACCTCGCGGCTGCCGGAGTGGCGCGGGGTCTCCTCCTCAACAACATCGGAACGGATATCCTGCGCTTCCTGCCTCCGCTTGTGTGCGGAAAGGCCGAGATTGATACACTCGTGGACACCCTGTCCGAACTCGTCGAGCAGAATGCGGGTGAGCGGTGAAGAAGCGGGCCCTGCGGCAGGACGCCATCCGCCGAATCGTGCGTGCCGAGCGGATTCGGACGCAGCGTGATCTGGTGAAGCGACTCGAAGACGAGGGCTTCGTGTGCACGCAGGCGACCGTCTCGCGCGACATTGGACAGATGGGGTTGCGCAAGCTCTCTGAAGGCGTGTACGTGCTGGCCGAGGACCTCCACCTGCAGCGCATGGTGTCGGAGCTCGTGGTGGACGTCGTCGGCACCGGCGCTCTCGTCCTCGTGAAGTCAACCCCGGGGACAGCGCAGGGCGTGGCCGCCGCGCTCGACGGCGCTGAGCTCGACGGAATCCTCGGATCGATCGCCGGAGACGACACCGTGCTCGTCATCGCCACGGGCGAAGAGAGCGCCGTGAGCGTCCGCGACAGCATCGACAAGTACCGTACTATCGGCCGCGGCTAGCGGCTCACGACTCGGAAGAAGGATCCAATGTCGCGTGAGAAATGTGTGTTGGCGTACTCGGGAGGACTCGACACGTCGGTCGCTATCAGGTGGCTCGCCGAGCATCACGACGTTGACATCGTGGCGCTGGCGGTTGACGTCGGCCAGGAGCGGCAGGACCTGGAGTACGTCAGGCAGAAGGCGCTCGACATCGGCGCGGTCGATTCGATCGTCAAGGACGTGCGAGACGAGTACGTCGAGGAGTTCCTGAGCCGCGCGCTCAAGGCCAACGCGCTCTACGAGAACAAGTACCCGCTCGTGTCGGCGATGTCTCGCCCGATCATCGTGAAGCACCTGGTGGAAGAGGCTCACCGGTGCCGCGCCAAGTATGTGGCGCACGGCTGCACCGGCAAGGGTAACGACCAGGTTCGTTTCGAGGTCGGCATCGCCGCCCTCGACCCTGATCTCGAGGTGCTGGCGCCGGTTCGCGAGTGGCCGCTTCGCACCCGCGAGCTCGAGATGGAGTACGCGGCGGAGCGCGGCATACCGGTACCGACCACGAAGGCGAGCCCGTATTCGATCGATGACAACCTGTGGGGTCGTGCCATCGAGTGCGGTGTGCTGGAGGACCCGTGGGTCGAGCCGCCCGAGGACATCTACACGCTGACCGCCGACTCGCGGAGGAACACCTGTGACGAGCCGGAGTATGCCGAGATCAGCTTCGACCAGGGCATACCCACCGCGCTCGACGGTCACCTCTGCAGCTTCCACGAGATCATCAGCCGGATGAACGACCTCGCGGGCAAGCACGGGTTCGGCCGAATCGACATGATTGAGAACCGGCTCATCGGGGTGAAGTCACGGGAGATCTACGAGGTGCCCGGCGCGCTCACGCTGATCACCGCACACCAGGCGCTTGAGGACCTGTGTCTCGAGCGTGAAGTCCTGCACTACAAGCTGCAGATCGAACAGAAGTGGGCGGAGCTGGTCTACAACGGCATGTGGTTCTCGCCGCTCAAAGAAGCGCTCGACGGATTCGTGGACACCACGCAGCAGCTGGTCACCGGGGACGTGCGGCTGCGCTTCTTCAAGGGCAGTTGCGTGACGGTCGGCAGGCGAAGCCCGTACTCGCTCTACGATTACAGCCTTGCGACCTACGACGAGGCCGACTCATTCGACCACGCGGCGGCGAAAGGCTTCATCGACCTTCACGGACTCCCCGTCAAGGTCTGGGCTCGGCAGCGCCGCAAAGTCGGCAGGGAAGGCGAAGTCTGAGATGGCGGGCGCGAGAAAGGCGTGGGGAGGGCGGTTCGAGCGGTCCCCCAGCAGGTTCCTCGACGAGTTCGGCGCTTCGCTGCCTGTCGACCGGAGGATGTGGGCCGAGGACATCAAGGGCTCGCTGGCTCACGCCCGCATGCTCGCTCGCCAGGGCATCATCAGCCAACGGGACGCGGATGCGATCGAGACGGGGCTCTCGCAGATCTACCGCGAGATACGCGACGGCGGGTTCGCATTCGACATCGCCGACGAGGACATCCACATGGCCATCGAGCGCACGCTCACCGAGCGCATCGGGC
>DASSAH010000325.1:0-1544 GCA_035685585.1 Coriobacteriia bacterium | reverse complement strand
TCACGACTCCGGCACCGTTTCATAGAGACCGCTCTTCTGGATGTAGGACGCGACCGCCTCGGGTATCAGGTACCTGATGGGTCGGCCCTGGGCGACACGCCGCCGGATATCAGTCGACGAGATCGCGAGAGCCGGGACTTCTATGAAGCGTATGGCCATGTGCGCAAGCTCCTCCGCGTGGGCCCGGCGCGCCGCGTCGAGGTCATAGCCCGGCCGTGTCGCGGCGATGAACGTCGCCAGACCGCTCAATCGTGCGGCGTCCTTCCATGCCACGATCTCCCACACCGCGTCGGCACCCGTGATGAAGTACAGATCGGCCGTCGGCCCATGCATGTCACGCAGGCTCTCCAGTGTATCGATCGTGTACGTCACGCCGGGACGGTCAATCTCCATGCGCGAGACTTCGAACGCGGGGTTCGCGGCCGTCGCGATAACCGTCATGAGGTACCGGTCCTCGGCTGGCGTGACAGACGCCCCGGACTTGAGCGCGGGCTTGCCCGCGGGCATGAACACCACCTTGTCGAGGCCGAACTGTGACAGGGCCTCCTCGGCGGTGACGAGATGGCCGAAGTGCACGGGATCGAACGTCCCGCCCATGATCCCGAGGCGTACCTTAGCACTCACTCCCGAATCTGCCCGTCCCCGGTCAGCACGAACTTCGACGATGTCAGCGCGGTCAGTCCCATGGGGCCGCGAGCGTGGAGCTTCTGCGTGGAGATGCCGATCTCGGCGCCGAGACCGAACTCGCCGCCATCGGTGAAGCGGGTCGAGGCGTTCACGTAGACAGCGGCCGCGTCGACCTCGGTCAGAAAGCGTTCGGCCGCGGCGTAGTCGGTGGTGACGATCGACTCGGAGTGCTGTGAGCCGTACCGGTTGATGTGGGCGATCGCTTCGTCGATTCCGGCCACGACCTTGACCGAGATCTTGAGGTCGAGATATTCCGTCGCCCAGTCCTCTTCGGTCGCGGGTGTCACCGAGCGCACCGCGCCAAGCGCCACGACACGCTCATCGCCCACGATCGTCACGCCGTTCGCCTCAAGTTCGGCCAGCACCGGAGGAAGGAGCGTCGTATAGACCGCTTCATCCACGAGCAGGCTCTCAGCGGCGTTGCACACGCTGGGACGCTGGCACTTCGCGTTCACGACGATGCGCACGGCCATCCTCGCGTCCGCCGACCGATGGAGGTAGACATGGCAGTTTCCGATTCCGGTCTCGATCACGGGGACCTTCGCGTGTTCGACGACGCTTCGGATGAGTCCCGCACCGCCGCGCGGGATGAGCACGTCGATGTGGCCGTGGAGGGTCATGAGCTCCTCCGCGGCCTCACGGCTCGTGGACGCGACGCCCTGGATGCACCCCGAAGGCATCCCGGCGCCTTCGGCGGCGCTTGCCAGCACAGCGGTGATCGTCCGATTCGACTCGGACGCGAGCGCGCCGCCGCGCAGGATCACAGCGTTGCCTGTCTTCAGGCACAGGCCCGCGGCATCGGCGGTCACGTTCGGCCGCGCTTCGTAGATGATGGCGACGACACCGAGCGGGACCCG
>DASSAH010000324.1:0-3269 GCA_035685585.1 Coriobacteriia bacterium | reverse complement strand
GTTCGAAAGCCTCGAAAGGTGAAGCTCAAGAAGGAGCACGACCCGAAGCACTGGGCGGAGCAGTACCGAGAGAAGTATGGGGCAGCAGCAAACCCCATGGGCTACGGGCGGGCGGTGTTCGAGCGTTCCAAACAGCTTGGGCTAGCCGAGACAGTCGAAACGCTCACGGCGCTGGAGCAGTCCGGGGTGTCAGGGATCCGTCGCCTGCTCGTGGCGGCCAATTCAGCGGCCGCCGACGCGTCCGGGGTTCCGGCAGACCGAGTCGCAGCTGCTCGTCTACTGGCCCAACACGTTCGACTGCTCGGAATGGCACGCGACGTGCCGGACATGGCCAAGGGCACAAGATCGAGCACGCTCAAGGATGCCTTGGCAAAGAACCGAGCCTGGTGGTCGCACCTGTCCTCGGGGCGTCTCGATCTTCCCTGGGTAGATTGGAAGAAGATCAACGCCGATCGCGGCTACTACTCCCCGTCGAGGAGAGCGGTCCACATTGGGCCCAAACGAATCGCCGAGACGGCTATTCACGAGTACGCACATGCCGTGGAACACATCGGCAACTTGGCCGGCAAGGCCAAGGCCTTTGTGGCTGCCCGCACGAAGGGTGAGTCACTCAGACGGTTGGCAGTATTGCTCCCGGGGCATGGTTACGGACGTGACGAGGTCGCCAGGCCGGACGACTTCATCAGCCCGTACATCGGCAAGGAGTACCCACGAAGCGACCTCTCAGAGGTGCCATCTACGCTATGCGGGATGATCGCCGATGGTCAGCTCCCAGAAGTTCTCGCAAAGGACCCCGAGAGCGCGTTCTTCGTGCTAGGATGGTTGGTGGGTTCCTGATGAAGCCGTGGATATTGCAGGGAGGCGAGAAGGTGTGGCTGGGCGGCCGCGTAGAAGGGGAGTCTCCGCTCGCTACCAGCCTCCGTGACGACATCGCGCTCTCGAAAGAGGAAGAGCTGTCGTCCGGATTCGGGGCGTTTCCCGCCACGGCATCTCTGGACGCGAATGTGCCGTATCTCCTCGATTCCTGGCTCCGGTCCACGGTGGGAGTCGTGGTGGTCGAGTCGCCCGAGGTTGAGTATCCCGCCGACGATCCAGACGCGGTGACCGATCCGGACGTCATCTACTAAACAGTCATCCACCACCCAAGATGCCCTGCGCCCCTCGATGGGTAGCGGGGAGGACGTGTTTCCATGGCAGTTACTCACAAGATGGCCGGCACCGAGACGCTCGAGCTGACGCTCGTTGGCGTGGTCGGTGACGGTTGGTCCGACGATCCCATCACCAAGAAAGCCGTGCGAAGGGCGCTGAAGGAAGCGCCCAAGGCCGAGCTCATCAAGGTGCACCTCGACTCGTTCGGTGGCTCGTACTTCGAGGGACTCGCCATCTACCAGATGCTCTCCGAGCACCCGGCGCGCGTAGAGATGGAGATCGGGGCCTGCGCGGCGTCAGCTGCGAGCCTCATTGCCATGGCCGGAGACGAGATCTCGCTCCACGAGACCTCCACGATGCTCGTCCACGAGGTGTGGACCATCGCGATCGGCAAAGCGAAGGACCTCCGGCAGCAGGCTGACGATCTGGATCTGCTCTCGAACCAGGCAGCCATCGCCTACTCTTCCCGCACAGGCATGAGCCAGGACGACGTTGTGGCTCTGATGGCTGAGGACCGGTTCATGGGTGCCGACGAGTGCAAGAAGCTCGGCTTCTGTACGACGATCCGCAAGGCCAAGCCAAAGGGCAAGGCGAACCAGGTAGCCCTCACCGAGAGCTACGTCCGTTCTCAGGTCGAGCAGATCAAGTCGGACGCCGAGGAGCGCCTCGGATCGGGAAGGCTAGCAGCGCTAGCGCCGGAGCCGGAGCAGCTCGAGATCGTGCCTACCGTCCGACAGTCCACCCCCACACCTTCCCCGGCGCCGCCGGAGACCGCACATCGAGCGGAGGCAGTGCCTCCGCAGGAGAAAACGCCCATGGCAGAAATTCTCGCAGCCACCATCATCACCGCGCTGTGCCTCTCGGCGAACGCCACCGAGGACGACGCCGTTTCCGCAATCTCCAAGCTCAAGGCCGACGCCGATGCTGGGAAGAGGCTCGTTGGAGCCACCAAAGCCAAGACGGCCGATGAGGCGCTCGGCACGATCGCTGCCTTGCAGGCCAACGCTGAGCAGACCGACGGCGACGGCTACGTCAAGGTGATGGCTGCGCTGGGCGCGTCGTCCCCGGACGAGGCCATTGGCACCATTGAGGCCTTCAAGGCGGCCAAGGAGCGGCTGGCGGAGGCCGAGGCGGCGCTCGCTGACCTCACGCAACAGCGCGAACAGGGCGAGCGTGACGAAATCGTCGCCAAGCTCGAGGCGGACGGGAAGTGCACGCCAGCCCAGAAGAAGAACCTCTTCCCCTCCCTGAGCCTCGCGGGTCTCAAGGCGTTCGCGGCGACCGCCGTGCCCGTCCTCCGTGGTGACGGGCTGCGGGAGCCTGGTGTGCGCACTCCACTTGCGTCGAAGACCTGGGAGCAGATGACAGCTGCTGAGCAGCGCGAACTCCACGACACCGATCGCGCTGCCTACGATGCGGCGCTGAGCGCTCACAAGAACCGGCAGCAGTAAGCCGTACACCAGAACAACTTCCACAAGGAACACGCACAATGTCTGATACTACTACTGTTTCGTCCGGTCTCTACATCCCCGACATCATCGCCAACGAGCTAGTGAAGGGCTTCGCTGGAGCGGCGCTACTGCGCGGTAGCGGCGCCGCTGTCATGATCCCTGGCCTTCGAGTCGGCTCCAATGGTGTCAACACGTCCGTCAATGTCCCCTACGTTGCCAACATCGGCGAATGGGACTCGCTGGCGGAGACGGACTCCACCAATGCCGCGCAGATGACCTCGGACAAGGAGACTGAGACCGTGGGCCGCTACGGGAAGGCGGTGCTCATTACGCGGTCATCTCAGGGAGCGGCTCTGGCTCTCAACAAGAACAAGACGCTCGATCAGATCGCCGCCGACCAGCTGAAGGCCGGAGCTCTGCACAAGATCGATGCTCTGCTGGTGGCTCGCGCTGTGCGCAACACGTCCACAGAGTGGGATGCGTTCACCAACGACATCTCTGGAGCGAGCGGGGCGGCCGCCAACCTGACGCCGGACGCTGCGGTGAACACCGTTGCAAAGCTCGGGGACGAGGGCTTCAACCCGGACGAGTTCGCTTGCACGCTGATGCACAGCGCTGTCATGGCGTGGCTCCTCAAGCTCAAGGACACCGTGGGACGGAACCTGCTGT
>DASSAH010000323.1:0-2078 GCA_035685585.1 Coriobacteriia bacterium | reverse complement strand
TGACGGCGGCCGTCGCGGCCGCGGGGGTCCTCGCTGTCGCGGCCGCGGTCGCGCCGGGGCTCGGACTCGGCGTGGCGACCCTGCTGTTCGCCGTCGGCCTCGCGTGGCAGGGCGGGCCGCTCGCGGCGGCGGCGCTGCTCGCGCTCGCGGCCCCCTTGTGGTGGCTGTTCGGGCGCCGAGGAGGCGCGTGGCTCGCCGTTTACGCGGGAGCGGGGCTCGGGCTCGCGGGCGTGGCGCCCGCGGCGCCCTTGCTCGCCGGCTTCCTGCTGGCGCCGGCGCCCGCCGCCGCGCTCTCCGCGCTCTCCGCGCTCGTCGCGATGGGCGCCTCGGCTGTCTCAGGCAGGCAGGCCGTGCTTGCCGCCCCGTCCGTGGGGCTTGTGACCGATCCCTGGGCGCAGGCAGGCGCTGCGCTCGCGCTCGAGCAGCTTGTCGCGTCGTGGGCGCCGGCAGCGGTGACGCTGGGATGGGCCACGGCCGCCGCGTTGATGTCGCTCTGTTGCAGGCGGGCGTCCCGGCCGTTCGCGCTTCTCGGCGTCGCTCTCGGCGCGTGTGCGCTCATGGGTGCGTATGCGGCCGCGGGAGCGGCCGGAGACGCGGGAAACGCCTTGGTTACGTGGATGAGCGACCCCTTGCTTCGCGGGGTCGCCGTCTCTTCTATACTCATGGTGCTGGTCGTGGCCGCAGGGCCGCCCGTCAGGGCCGAGGAAGAATAGCGCCTCGGCGGACACAGGGACTTCCGCGCATGAGCGTGCTCTCCGATTTCGAAGATCGCCTCGCTGGCGCCGTCGAGGGCCTGTTCGCGGGTGCCTTCCGTTCTCCGGTCCAGCCCGCCGAGATCGCCAAGGCGCTCGGCAAGGCGATGGACGACCGCAAGGCGGTCGGCGTCGGCAAGGTGTACGTCCCGCACGTGTACACGGTCGCGCTGTCGCGCGACGACGCGAAGGTTCTCGGGGGCTTTGGCGAGACGCTGGCCGGGGAACTCGCTACGTACCTGGTGGGTCACGCGGCGGAGCGAGGCTACGCGCTCGCCGGGCGACCGGTCATCACGTTCGTCGCAGCCGCCGACCTGCGGCTCGGCCGGTTCCGCGTCGCGGCGTCAAGCGCGTCCGCACCCCACGACGGTGGCATCGCGACCGTGACGGTGAGCGGCGCCGGGCACGACGTCGCGCTCGCCGCGGAGCGCGTGTCGGTGGGCAGGTTGGCGTCGTGCGACATCCGGCTTTCGGACGCCAACGTGTCGCGCGAACACGCGGTCTTCGTGCGCGAGGGCGCCGGATGGGCGATCGAGGACCTCGGTTCGACGAACGGCACGTACCTGAACGGGGAGCGCGTGACCGCCGCACGGCTTCGCGACGGTGACGTGATCTCGATCGGCGCGAGCGAGCTCGTCTTCCACGGACCCGGGGGCTAGGCCGATGGTCGACATCGTCTTGCTCGTCGGGAAGTTCGTCCTCCTCGCATTTCTGTATCTGTTCCTGTTCGCCGTGGTGCGCGCGGGGCTCGGCCAGGTGAGAGTCGCCGGTCCCACCAGCGCGGACACTCGTCTCGCGCTCGCTGTCGTGGACGGCCCCCGCACGCTCAGAGGCGTGAGCGTGCCGGTGAGCGGCCCTGTGGTGATCGGCCGCTCACCCGGAGCCGACATCGTCATCTCGGACGACTTCGTGTCGTCCACCCACGCGCGGGTCACACCCGCGCCTGACGGGACGGCGCTCATCGAGGACCTCGACTCGACCAACGGTACGATGGTCAACGGGGCCCGGATCGCTCGTGCTGCGGCGCTGGTGGCGGGCGACATCGTCGACCTCGGACCGGTCCGCCTCAAGGTGGTGCGCGCATGAGCGCTCGCGCGTCCGGGCTCGCGTACGCGGGGCGTACCGACATCGGCCGCGTGCGGGCGCACAACGAGGACGCGGTCCTTACCGAACCGCCGCTCTTCGCGGTGGCCGACGGGCTCGGCGGGCATCAAGCGGGCGAGATCGCGAGCGCGGCGGCGATTGAGGCGCTGGTCGCGGCGGCGCCGGGGCGTGCTGACGCGAAGGCGCTCGCCCGAGCGGTGCGAGCCGCCAACCAGGCGGTGA
>DASSAH010000322.1:0-3374 GCA_035685585.1 Coriobacteriia bacterium | reverse complement strand
ACTTCGACCTGGCCGCCGGGCACCGGACGCTTGCTGAGGCGTTCGCACAGGTCACGTCGCGCTTCTTGGTGCTCTCGTTCTCGAGCGACTGGCTCTTCCCGACCTACCAGGCGCGCGAGCTCGTCGACGCGCTCAAAGCCGCCGACGCCGAGGTCTCGTTCGCTGAGATCGAAAGCCCGTACGGTCACGACGCGTTCTTGCTCGAGCCCGAGCAGCAGCGCAGGTATCTCGAGCCGTTCCTCGCGCGTGTGACCCGGGACGAGCGGGAGCGCGACCGTCCGGTGTCAGCGAGGCGGACTTCGGCTGGAGAAGGTGATGGCCGGTGACTCTCTCGGACCTGCTCAGGGCGGACCTGCGCCTTGTCACCGAGATGATTCCCGCTGGCAGCCGCGTTCTCGACCTCGGGTGCGGCGACGGCTCGCTGATGGCGTACCTGAGGGACGAGAAAGGCTGCGTCGTGCGCGGAGTCGACCTGAGCCCCGAGGACATAGCGAGCGCGCTCGGCCAGGGGCTTTCCGTCGTGCAGGCCGACCTGGACCAAGGGCTCTCCGGATACGGTGACGGGTCGTTCGACTTCGTCGTGCTCTCGCAGACGCTGCAGGTCGTCCGCCGCCCGGCGTTCGTGCTGAGCGAGATGCTCCGGATCGGCCGCCACGGAATCGTCACGTTCCCGAACTTCGGTCACTGGCGGGTGCGGGGCTACCTGGCGTTTCGTGGCAGGATGCCGGTCTCGCGCTCGATTCCGTACACGTGGTACGACACGCCCAACATTCACCACACGACGATTGCCGACTTCCGCGATTTCGTCACCGCGAACGGCGGGGTGATCGAGAGGGAAGTCCCGCTCATCACGGGGGGGTCGGCGCAAGCCGTTCGCGCCGTGCCCGTCTGGCCGAATCTCCTTGCGGACACCGCGGTCGCGCTCGTACGGCGAGCATGACCCCCGGTCAGACTCACCGTCGTCGCGACGCCAGCGACCGGTGCGCCGTGGGCGGCGGCGGGGTATGCTAGGCGATGTGTTGACCGATTCGCCGCACACACACGATCCTGAAGCCGCGAGCCGCGGGGCGCACCCGCGCGACCTCGAAGCCCTCGGCTTCGCGAAGCGATTCCGGGAGCTGTTCGCCCCGCTGGCCGAGTGTGGTCTTGTCCCCGGCCGGGTCGGGCGTGTGGACCGGGGGCTGCCGCTCGTCTTCACCGAGAGCGGTGCGACGAGGGCAGAGCCGGCGGCACACCTCCGCGAGTCGCAGGTCGGCCCGATCGCGATAGGCGACTGGGTCGCGCTCGCGCGGCCCGAAGGGCACGATGTCTCGATCGTCGAAGCGATCCTGCCTCGCTCATCGGCGTTCACACGCCAAGACCCCGGGGAGCCCGCGGTGGGTCAGGTGATCGCGGCCAACATAGACACGGTCTTCGTCGTGCAGGCGCTCTCCGCGGACCGCCCGAACCTCTCTCGTCTTGAGCGCGAGCTGGTGCTCGCGTGGGAGAGCGGCGCGACCCCCGCGGTGGTCCTCGCGAAATCGGACCTCTGTCCTGATCCCGATGCGGCGCGCGACGAGGTCGCGGCCGTCGCGCTGGGCGTGAACGTCCTTGTCACCAGCGCTCTCACCGGGCACGGCGTTGACGCTCTGCGCGACTTGATCGAGCCAGGGCTGACCACCGCGTTCCTCGGCGCGTCAGGAGTTGGCAAGTCGACGCTCCTGAACAGCCTCATGGGCGGTGAGGTGCAGCGTACCGCCGAGGTCCGAGCGTACGACGGCAAGGGTCGGCACACGACCGTCGCGCGGGAGATGTTCTTCCTGCCGACCGGAGGAATCGTGATCGACACTCCGGGCATGCGAACACTGGCCCTCTGGAACGCGGGCGAGGGGATGACCTCGACGTTCCCTGATATCGACGGACTCGCGGAGAGGTGCCGGTTCGCGGACTGCGCGCACCTGTGCGAGCCGGGGTGCGCTGTTCGCGTGGCGGTCGAGCGAGGCGAGGTGCCAAAGCGGCGGTTGGAGAGCTACCAGCGCCTCACGGCCGAACTCGCGAGCGCCGCTCAGCGCCAGGACGTTCGGGCTCGCTCCGTGAAGGCGAAGGCCGACCAGGCGGCGCAGCGGGAGGCCAAGCACCACTACCGGGAGCGTAGCCACTGACCGTGGTCGCGTGTCCGCGGCCGGAGGAGAGACGGGGAGGTAGGTCCCATGTGGCTCTGGCTGCGCGCTTCTGACGCGCGGACCATCATCCATTTCGTGGGCATCTTCCTTGTCGGCACCGCCATCGCGATGAGCGTGCCGCTGTTCACGGCTCTGCTCTGGGCCGAGTGGGGTCCGGCGCTCGACTACGTGTTCGGGATGGGCGTCGTCTTGCCGCTCGGCGTGCTTCTCATGCATGCCGACGTGGCGCGCGACCGGATCACCTACGCGCACGCGTTCGCCATCACGGCCCTCGGCTGGCTCGCAGCCTCGCTCGCCGCGGCCGTTCCGCTGGCGCTCTCGGGCAACTACGCGACCTATCTGGACGCCGCGTTCGACGCGGTCTCAGGATTCACCACGTCGGGACTGACGGTCGCTCAGAATCTCGACCACATGTCGCACGCCCACAACATGTGGCGGCACCTGACGCATCTCATCGGCGGTCAGGGAATCGTCGTGGCGGCGCTCTCGCTCGCTGTGGGCGTGCGAAGCGGTGGGGTGTCGCTGTATGTCGCTGAGGCGCGCGACGAGCGGATACTGCCCAACGTCCTGCATACTGCCCGGTTCATATGGGTCGTGACAGCTGTCTATGTCGCACTCGGTACGGCCGCGCTCTTCGGTGTCTTGACGCATCTCGGCATGGCGTTCGACCGGAGCGTTCTCCACGCGTTTTGGGCCGCGATCGCCTGCTACGACACGGGGGGGTTCGGACCGCAGTCGATGAACTCGATGTACTACCACAGCTTCGCCTTCGAGTTCGTGACGGTGCTCCTGATGATCGCCGGGGCGCTCAACTTCAACTTGCACGCGCAGGTGTGGCGCGGCGGATACGACGAGCTGTGGCGCAATATCGAGGTCCGAGTGCTCGCGACAAACATCTTCGTGCTTTCCGCGATCGCGGCTGTCGGCCTGACCGCGACCAGGCACTTCACTGGAGGCGGCCTCGAGCTGTGGAGGAAGGGCGTGTACCATGTGCTGTCCGCACACAGCGGGACGGGGCATCAGGCGGTCTACTCGAACCAGTGGCTGAACGACTTGGGACCCGCGGTCATGGCCGCGGTCGTCTTCGCGATGGCGGCCGGAGGGGCCGTGTCCTCGACGGCCGGCGGCATCAAGGCATTGCGCCTCGGCCTGATCTTCCGGGGAGTCGGCCAGCTCGTCAAAGACGCGTTGGCGCCGCATTCCGCCAAGAGC
>DASSAH010000321.1:0-1752 GCA_035685585.1 Coriobacteriia bacterium | reverse complement strand
GTTCCCGTCCGAGGACGATCCGTGGTGCGTGCTCTACGGACGCAGCTTCGCCACCTCCCGGGAGACGGCGAACCTCGCGCGACAGTTCGCTCGGGGAGACAACGACCCGTTCGCGATCGGCGTTCTCCACGCCAACGTCGGCGGGAATCAGCAGTACGAGCCGTACGCCCCGTGCTCTCCGGAGGATCTGCGCGCCGCCCGCATGGATTACTGGGCGCTCGGTCACATCCACCAGCACCAGGTGCTTGCGCGAGAGCCGTTCGCCGTCTATCCCGGCAGCCCCCAGGGGCTCGATCCCAACGAGACGGGCGGTCACGGTTGCGTCGCCGTCACGGTCGGCGGCACCGGTGCGACAGCCGAGTTCATCGAGACCGGCCAGGTGGTCTGGGACCGCCGCTCGGCCGACCTCTCCGACGCGGCCGCCCTCGACGACGTGGCCGACCGTGTGCAGGCGCTCTGCGAGGCCTGCCGCGACGATTCGAGCGGGCGCCCCGCCCTCGTGCGCATCACGCTCGAGGGCAGGAGCGGCGTTCACGGGCTCCTTGCGAGGGGGAGTGGCTTGGAGGAGGTTGTCGCCGAGGTCCGCCGCGAGCAGATGGCGGGCTCGCCGTGGGTCTGGCTCGACCGGGTCGTGGACGGGACGAGGCCCATGCTCGATCTCGATCAGATCCGCGGAGGCGCTGACTTTGCCGCCGACGTCGTGCGCATCGCCGACGAGCTGTCCGCGAGCGAGGTGGACACCATGCTCGACGAGGCGCTCGGCCAGGCTCTCGGGGCGACACGCGGGCTTGATCTGACGCTCGACTCGGCCGCGGTGCTCGAACGGGCGCGCGACATCTGCCTCGACCGCCTCCTCGGCGACGAGGCGTCCCGATGAGGCTTCGTCGCGTCGAAGCGGCGCGGTTCGGCAGCCTGCTCGAGGCGAGCCTCGGCCCGCTCGGCGACGGTCTCACCGTCGTGCTGGGTCCGAACGAAGCGGGCAAGAGCAGCTTCACCGCGCTGGTCCGCTACATCCTCTACGGTTTCCCGACCCGGGGCGCGACGTCCCAGCGTCCGTATCTGAGCGATGCCGGTCGCCGCGAAGGCCGTCTGGTCTTCGACTCGGCGGACGGCGAATGGGCGGTGGAGCGTGTCGAGGGCCCGCATGGCGGGGCCTCGTCGGTCCGGGCGCTGCGCGGGCCTGAGCGACCGGGACTGGTCGAGGAGCTCACGGAGGGCGTGAGCGCGGAGGCCTATCGGGTCGTGTTCGGGTTCGGACTGGCCGAGATGGCCGAGATCGAGCGGGTGAGAGGCGCCGACGACGATATCGTCTCGCGTCTGTACGCGGCAGGCGCGGGACTCAAGGTCAGTCCGGGGGAGGTCCGGGCGGCCATCGAGGCGGAGGCTGACGCGCTCTACCGCCCGCGCGGCTCCACCCGGGTCATCAACAAGCTCGCGGCGACCGCCCGCGACCTGCGCTCACAGCTGGCCGAACTCGAGCGCGAAGGGGAAGCGCTCGCCGCTGACCGCGCGCGCTTCTCCGGTCTCGAGGCCGCGCTCGACAGCGCCCGTCACGCGCGTGACGCGGCGATGGTGCGCTCACGGACGCTTGCCGAGGAGCAGCGGGCGCTGTCCGATCTGGAGGCGTCGATCCGCCAGAGCGAGGGCGAGCTCGTCGCGGTGCGCCGGGCCGCCAAGGAGGCCGCGACCGCAGCGGAGGCGATCGCCGTAGACGAGGCTGTCTGCGGGCTCGCGCAGGAGATCGCGTGGCTC
>DASSAH010000320.1:0-3602 GCA_035685585.1 Coriobacteriia bacterium | reverse complement strand
CGCTTGACGCGCGCGGCCCCCCGTGAGGTACGCCTTCCCGTGGATGTCGCGACGGCGATCGAAC
Source organism: Coriobacteriia bacterium (assembly GCA_035685585.1). GTDB lineage: Bacteria > Actinomycetota > Coriobacteriia > Anaerosomatales > SLCP01 > DASSAH01. Next base: position 3,538 of record DASSAH010000320.1, on the reverse strand, counting down.
TTGGGCCGGCCGACGGCGCGCTCTTCGTGGTGAGCGCGGCACAGGAGCCAGCGACGCTACTGAGGGCCGGGGAACCGCCCGATCCCATCGTCGACGCGGCGCGGCTCTTCTCACCCCGGATCTCGCCTGACGGACGCTTTGTCGCGGCGACGGGCGCGCTGCGCCCCGAAGACGGGATTCAGCTGCTGCTCGTCGACCTGGCGCGTGGCACAGCGAGGGCCCTCGCTGCGGGACGCGGCGTGCCGAGCGATCCGGCATGGTCGCCGTCGGGAGACGTCATCGCGTTCAGGGACTCGCTCACCCAGACGGTCTGGACGCTCGACGTGGACAGCGATGAGGCCAAAGACACGGGAGTCCGCGCCGACGAAGGGGGACTCGCCTGGTAGATGCGGTCCGTGGCTTCCGACGGTCGGGTGATGGCTTCACTGTGCTCGGGTACCAACCTCGAGAGGAGGTGGGGCCCGCGTGGATACCGTGACCGCAATAGCGCCGTTCGTCGTCGCCGGATCGATACTGCCCACCTGGACGATCATCGTGATCGCCCTGCTCGGGACCGCCCATCCAACAGCAAACAGCGCCGCCTTCATCTTTGGGAACGCCGCAGTTCGCACGCTGATAGGGCTGGCGGTCTTGTTCGTGGTGCCGCTGCCCGACAGCGAGAGCTTCCGGCTCGACTCAGGCGCGTGGGACGCACGCCTCGTGGTGGTTATCGGTGTCGTGCTGCTTGGGCTTGCCGTGTGGATCTGGACACGGCCGACAGTTGAGGAGTCCGGAAGCTGGGTCGATCGCGCCGAGCAGATCAGGCCCCGCACAGCCTTCATCGCGGGGGCCGCGATGACCGCCTCGCCCGGAGTGCAGTACGCGTACCTTCTGGGTGGTCTTGCGGTCATCCTGGAGACGACGCGCGGAGCGTTGGCTCAGGTGACGGAACTACTCGTGTTCGTCCTCGCGCTTCAGTGGATGCTTGCGTTGCCGGTCGTGCTATACCTGCTGTTCCGCGAAGGATCGACACGCGTCCTGCTGCAGATGAAGGGATGGCTCAGGAGCTACGGCCAGCGCCTGGTCGCCGGGATCCTCGGAGTGGCCGCTGCCTACGTCATAGTCAGCGGGATAGGGCAGCTGCTCAGCTGACCTCGTTGCGCATCAGGTCGTCGTAGCTCTCGCGCCTGACGACCCAGCGCCACTGTCCGTCGCGCACGAACACCACTCCGGGCCTGACCTGCTTGTTGTAGTTACTCGCCATCGACTGGCAGTAGGCGCCGGTGGCGCAGACGCACAGTACATCGCCCGCTTCGGGACACTGGAGCGACGCATCGTTCACGACGATGTCCCCGCTCTCGCAGTGCTTGCCGGCGACGGTCGCGACCATCGCGCGCGGCTGATCGGCTTTGTTCGCAAGGAGCGCCTCGTAGTGGGCGTCATAGAGCGACGTCCGGATGTTGTCCGACATGCCCCCGTCAACGGCGACGTACGTGCGTACGCCGGGAATCTCTTTGACCGAACCGACGGTGTACAGCGTCACTCCGGCGTTCGCCACGATGGAGCGCCCCGGCTCGACCGCCATCCTCGGCACGATGAGCCCGTGCTTCTCGCACTCCTCTTTGATGCCATCGACCACGACCTTCCCAAAGTCCTTGATGGTTGACGGCTCGTCCGGGGCCCCGTACGCGACACCGAGGCCGCCACCGACATCGAGCATCCGGACCTGCTGCCCGGTCTCGCGCTCGATCTCGCGCATGAACGCGACGATCACCTCGATGGCGCGTGCGAAGCTGTGGAGCGCGAAGATCTGCGAGCCGATGTGCATGTGGAGACCGTCGAACTCCATCCCCGGAAGCTCCACCGCGCGCTTCACCGCCTGCATCGCGAGACCCTGGTTCAGGCCGAACCCGAACTTCGAGTCCTCGGCGCCGGTCATGATGAAGTCGTGAGTGTCGGCTTCCACCCCGGGCGTGACCCTGATCAGGATCTTCTGCGTCGCACCGCGTGCCGAGGCGAGCGCGCTCAAACGCTCCATCTCCTCGAAGTTGTCCACTACGACGCGACCCACCCCGGCGTCGAGACACTCTTCGAGCTCGGCTGACGTCTTGTTGTTGCCATGCACCTGCACGCGCTCCATCGGAAAGCCCGCGCGACGGGCGTACGCGAGTTCTCCGCCTGACGCGCACAGAAGGCAGCAGTCCTCCTCGGCCACGATCTTGACCATCGCCAGTGACAGGAACGCTTTCGCGGCATAGACGACGTCGACCTCTGCCCAGTGGTACCGCGTCCATCGCACGTACTCCGCGAGTTGGTGGCGTATCGTGGCCTCGTCCATCACGTAGAGCGCCGTTCCCGCCTCGCGTGCGAGTACCGCCATGTCCACTCCGCCGATCCACAGGTGGCCTTCCCGCACCTCGGCGGTCAGCGGAAGGACGCCCGCGAGGTCGGCCGCGGTCTTGAGGTCGGGAACGACGGGGGTGCGCCGCGCGCGTGCCTTGGCCATGGGGACCTCCTACATCCGTTCGGGTGCGGTCACGCCGATCAGCCCGAGCACCGTCGCGAGCGCGATGCGCGTCGCGTCCACCGCGTACAACCGCGCGGCCGTAAGCTCCGGCTGCAGCGGGTCCACAACCCGGCACTGCGTATAGAACTGGTGGAACGCGGTCGCCAAGTCCTCGGCGTAGCGGGTGAGCTTGTGGGGCGCGAGCTGACGCGCGGCGACTTCGACGACGTCCGGGAACTCGCCGAGTGTTCGCATGAGCGATAGCTCGGCGTCGGCGGTCAAGAGCCACATGGGGGCGTCGTCGGCGACCACGCTTCGAGCGGCGTTCGCGATGTCGACGCTCGTGTCCGACGTGTCCGCGCCAGCAGCCTTGCGCAGGATCGCGCAGATACGGGCGTGCGCGTATTGGACGTAGTAGACCGGGTTCTCGTTCGACTGCTCCTTCGCGAGCGCGATATCGAAATCGAGCGCCTGGTCGGCCGAGCGCCGCAGGAAGAAGTAGCGCGCGGCGTCCGGGCCCACGTCGTCCAACAGGTCCTCGAACGTCACCATCTCACCGGTCCGCTTGCTCATGCGCACGATCTCCCCGCCACGGAAGAGGTTCACGAGCTGGCCGATGACGACAGTGAGCTTACCCTCGTTGCCGAGGGCGGCGACGGCGGCCTCCATGCGCTTCACATACCCGTGGTGATCAGCGCCCCAGATGTCGATGACCAGGTCAAACCCCCGGTCGTACTTGTCGGCATGGTACGCGACGTCAGCGGCGAAGTACGTGTACGACCCGTCGGCCTTTCTGAGCACCCGGTCCTTGTCGTCGCCGAACGCCGTCGAGCGGAACCACACGGCCCCTTCGTGCTCGTACACGTGGCCCGCGCCGTCAAGCCGCGCGAGCGCGGACTCGATCGGGCTCGGTCCGCCGTCTTCGCCCGGCGCGTGGAGCGTGCGCTCCGAGAACCAGGTGTCGAAGCGGACTCCCATCCGCTCCAGCACGCCCTCGAGGTGGGCGAGCACCTGCGCGTAGGCCCGCTCTCGCAGGTGCTCCTCGCGAGCGGC
>DASSAH010000319.1:0-4375 GCA_035685585.1 Coriobacteriia bacterium | reverse complement strand
AGCCGACGCCCGGTCTGGGCTGGGCGCTGGGGTTCGAGCGGACCCTGCTCGCGATGCGGGCCGCGCACGCCGAGACTCCGCCGGCCGCGTCCGCCGACGTCTACGTCGCCCATGTCGATGACAGCGTGGCCGAGATCGCGTTCGCGATCGCGAGCGAGCTTCGCGACGCTGGCGTCTCCGCCGCGCTCGATCACTCCGGACGCTCACTGAAGGCGCAGTTCAAGCAGGCGGACCGGTGCGGCGCCCGCGTCGTCGTCATCGCGGGACCGGACGAGCTGGCTGCCGGCGAGGTGACGCTGCGCGACATGCGCACCAAAGAAGAGACCCGGGCGCCACGCGCGCAGGTGATTGCCGCGACGCGGCGGACGCTCGGATAGGGAGGCGGGACCCGCATGCTTGAGACTCGGCACTCCATGAGGACGCACGCGTGTGGAGCGCTCGGCGCCGATGACGCCGACGCCACGGTCACGCTCGCCGGGTGGGTGCATCGCCGCAGGGACCATGGCGGACTCATCTTCATCGACGTGAGGGATCGCTCAGGCGTGGTGCAGTGTACGTTCGACCCCCAGATCGCCGAGGCGTTCTCGACCGCCGAGCGCGTACGCCCGGAGTGGGTCGTCGAGCTGACCGGCGAGGTGCGGCGCCGTCCGGAGGGGACCGAGAACCGCGACATGGCCACGGGAGCTGTGGAGGTCGCGGTCTCCACGGTCGCCGTGCTCAATCAGGCGCAGACACCACCGTTCGAGATCGACGACGAGGTGGAGACGGATGAGACCACCCGTCTGCGGTACCGCTACATCGACCTGCGCCGGCCCTCTGCCGCCGCCGGTCTTGTGCTGCGCGACCGGGTGACCCAGGCGTTTCGGGGGTCCCTCGGCGCGCGCGGCTTCATCGAGGTTGAGACGCCAGTCCTCACGAAGTCGACGCCGGAAGGCGCGCGGGACTTCATCGTCCCGAGCCGGATGAACGCGGGCACATTCTACGCGCTGCCCCAGTCGCCGCAGCTCTTCAAGCAGCTGCTGATGGTCGGCGGGCTCGACCGCTACTACCAGATCGCCCGGTGCTTCCGGGACGAGGACCTGCGCGCGGACCGGCAGCCGGAGTTCACGCAGGTCGACATCGAGATGTCGTTCTGCACGCGCAACGACGTGCTCGCTGTCGTCGAGGAGGTCATGGCCGATGTCATGGCGGCGGCCGGCGTCGCGTGGCCGGCCACCGTCGATCGCGTCACGCACGCCGAGGCGCTCGACCGGTGGGGCTCGGACAGGCCCGACACGAGGTTCGGCATGGAGCTGACCGACCTCTCCGCCGTCTTTGCGGCCTCGGCGTTCAAGGTGTTCGCTGACGCGCTCGGGCGAGGCGGCGTCGTGAAGGGCGTCAACGCGCAGGGATGCGGCGCGTGGAGCCGCTCGCGGATCGACGCGCTCAACAGCATCGCGGTCGGGGCCGGAGCGAAGGGGCTCGCGTGGGTCGCGATCGGTCCGGATGGAGAGGTGCGCTCGCCGATCGCGAAGTTCCTCTCGCCGTCCGAGATGGCCGAGATGCGGGAGTCGCTGGAGGTCGTTCCCGGTGACCTCGTCCTCATGGTGGCTGACGCGCGCGAGACCGCCTGTGCGGCGCTCGGCGCGTTGCGGGTGCACCTGGCCGAGGAGCGTGGGCCAGTCGCGGAAGGGCTGCACCCCCTGTGGGTCGTCGACTTCCCGCTGCTTGAGTGGGACGAGACCGAGGAGCGGTGGAACGCCGTCCATCACCCGTTCACGCGGCCGATGGACGCGCACGCCGAGCGGCTGGAGAGCGACCCGGGCAGCGTACTCTCGCACTCCTACGACCTCGTCATCAACGGGGTTGAGGTCGGCGGGGGCACCATGCGCATCCACGACCGCGCGGCCCAGGAACGCGTGCTCGGTCTGTTGGGGATAGGCCCGGACGAGGCGGCCGACCGCTTCGGCTTCCTGCTCGACGCGCTCTCCTTCGGGGCGCCTCCCCACGGCGGCATCGCGCTCGGGCTCGACCGGCTCGTCATGATCCTTGCGGGCGCCTCGTCGATACGCGACGTGATCGCGTTCCCCAAGACGAGCTCCGGGTCGTGTCCGCTGACCGGAGCGCCCGACCGGGTCTCGGCGCTTCAACTCAAGGAAGTACACCTATCCGCCGACTAAGACTCTTGGAGTGGGTGGTTTGTTGCGCCGCGAACCACGCGCTACACTGATAACGTACTTCGCCTTGCTCGTGGCTCCGACACATAACGGTTGAGCCAACACTTTTGGGACGGGAGCCTCATCATTCCTCGGCGGAAAGGTATCCTCGTGAGGGGAAGCTTGAAGCCGTTGGTGCGGGCACCCACCTGCCGAGGCAGGTTCACCGGGTCGGAGACACGGCAAGGCGAGGTCGCGCTCGGCGCCTGAGCGGAGGAACAGGATATGCGCAGACTAGTCGCCGTACTCGTTGTCGCACTGCTCGCGTCGTTGCTGGTCGCCTGCGGAGGAGAGCCGGCCGCCGAGCAGCCGGCTGCCACCCCCGGCGTGGGTGACGCCGCGCCCGCCCCGCCCGCCGTCGAAGAGGTCGTCGCGGACCGCAGTCCGGTCGAGCCTCACGAGTTCGAACCATTCCCCGTGGACGCGGAGATCGGCCTTCCGGGCGCTCTCCAGAGCCGCCTCGACGCCGGGCAGCCGATGATCGTCGTCTTCTACGACAGCACGCAGAAGACGACTGATGACCAGAAGGACATCGTGCGTGGTGTGACCGAGACCTACCGAGGCCTCATCGACGTCGTCTCCTTCGACCTCGGCACATACGTCACCCAGGACGCCTCGGGTGCGATGACCGTCCGCGAAGGCCTCGCGCAGGACGAGACCGCCGCTCAGGTGCTGAAGCTCGTCGGCCCTGACCACCTCGACGTCCGGTTCACACCGTACGTCGTGGTCGTCGACAGGCAGGGCTACATCACCTGGCGCTACCGCGGCATCTCGGACGACAAGAACCTCGAGCGCGAGGTGCTCAGGGTCACGGACTGACCGGGTGGACTCGCTCTTCGACGAGCAGGCCGCGGACGCGCTCGCTCGGGCTGCCCCGCTCGCGGTGCGGATGCGGCCGCGTTCGCTCGATGAGTTCGTCGGTCAACATGCGGCTCTCGGGCCGGGCACCCCGCTGCGACGCGCTATCGAAGCCGACGACCTCTCGCCGTTCATCCTGTACGGGCCTCCGGGATCGGGCAAGACCAGTCTTGCCCGCGTGATCGCACACACCACGAAGGCGCACGTCGCCGAGGTCTCCGCGGTCAGCTCGGGTGTCGCCGAGATCAGGGCGGCGATCGCGGGAGCGAGCCGTCGGCTCGGCGAGTCCGGCCAGCGGACGATCCTGTTCGTCGACGAGATCCACCGCTTCTCGAAATCGCAGCAAGACGCGCTCCTGCACGCCGTCGAAGACAATCTCGTGGTTCTGGTCGGCGCGACGACGGAAAACCCGTTCTTCGAGGTGAACGCCCCGCTCATCAGCCGCTCGAAGATCGTCGAGCTGGCCCCGTTGACCGACGCCGAGATCCGCGAGATCATCCGCCGCGCCCTTGCCGACGAGCGCGGGCTTGCGGGCGCGGTGGCACTCGCGTCCGAGGCCGAGGACGCGCTCGTGACCGTAGCGGGCGGCGACGCGCGTGTGGCGCTCGCCACGCTAGAGGCGGCGTCGGCGCACGTCATAGGCGAGGAACCGCCGGAGGTCGCCGTCTCGTTGACCCGTGACGACATCGTCGCGGCGAGCGCGTCGCGCACCGTTCCCTACGACAAGCACGGTGACGCTCACTACGATGTCACCTCCGCGTTCATCAAGTCGATGCGCGGCTCCGACCCGGACGCCGCCCTGTACTGGCTGGCCCGGATGATTCACGGCGGCGAGCACGCCACGTTCATCGCCCGCCGAATCCTCATCTTCGCGTCCGAGGATATCGGCAACGCGGACCCGACGGCGCTTCTTGTCGCTCACGCGGCTGTCAAAGCCGCGGAGTTCGTCGGGTGGCACGAGTGCCGCATCAACCTGGCGCAGGCGGCCGTGTACATGGCGCTCGCCCCGAAGTCGAACGCCGCCATCGAGGCGATCGACCGCGCTCTCGCGGAGGTGCGTGAGGGCCCGGTCAGGCACGTGCCGAACCACCTGCGGGACCGCAGCTACCCGGGGGCGCGACAGCTCGGCAGGGGCGAAGGATACCGGTACCCGCACGGCGAGCCGGATGCGGCGGCCGGACAGCGATATCTGCCCGAAGGTCTCGAGCGCGGCGCGTTCTGGAGGCCAGGCTCAGCGGGTCACTCTGATACACTCTAGCGGTGTCCGCTGGCAGGTGGAAAGGTGTCCCGTGGGTGTGTCAGAGTGGCTCGTCACACTGCTT
>DASSAH010000318.1:0-3354 GCA_035685585.1 Coriobacteriia bacterium | reverse complement strand
CGGCCGATGCGGTGGACGTAGTCCTCGGGGCGTTCGGGCGTGTCATAGTTCACCACGTGCGTGACCCGCTCCACGTCGATACCCCTCGCCATGACATCGGTGGCGACGAGTAGCGCGTGCCTGCCGCACTTGAATCCTTCGAGCGTACGCTCTCGCTGCTTCTGCGAACGGTCGGAGTGGATCGTGTCCGCGTGAACCCCGCTTGCGAGCAGCGCCGCGGTCAGGCGGTCCGCGCGCACTTTGGTGCGCGCGAAGACGATCGCCCGGTACTCGTCGATCTCTCGGAGCAACGCCACGAGAAGCTCGGTCTTCTGGGAGGAGTTCACCGGGTAGACGTATTGCTCCACCGCCTCCACCGGAACCGAGGCCGGCGAGACGTCGACGCGCACCGGGTCGTTGACGGCGTTGCCGATCACGCGCAGCACCTCGTCGGACAAGGTCGCCGAGAAGAGCATGTTCTGACGCTCGGCCGGCAAGAGCTGGAGGATACGGCGGACATCCGGCCAGAATCCCATGTCGAGCATGCGATCGGCCTCGTCGAGCACGAGAATACGCACCTCTCGCAGATCGACCTCGCGTTTCCCCTGGAGGTCGAGCAGCCTGCCCGGCGTGGCCACGAGCAGGTCGACTCCGCGCCGCAGATGCGCGATCTGCGGTGCGTAGGGCATGCCGCCATAGACGGCGAGGACGCTGTGGCCCGTGTGCGCGGCCACGACGAGCGCCTCTTGCTCGACTTGGGTCGCGAGCTCGCGGGTCGGGGCGACGACGAGCGCCCTGATGCGTCCCTCAGCGGGTATCCGCTGCAGAACGGGAAGGAGGAACGCCGCCGTCTTGCCCGTGCCGGTCTGTGCGCACGCAAGGATGTCGTCACCGGCAAGAGCGACCGGAATGGCTTGTTCTTGGACGGGCGTCGGCCTGGTGAAGCCGAGCGCGGCCACGCCGAGACGAATATCCTCGGCCAGGCCGAGCGAGTGAAACTCCATCGAACTCCTCGACGTGGACACGGAACCTCTGGATGGCGCTCCCGGGCGCTCTCACAGGCAAGAGTCCCGCACACCGCCGCTACTGATGATACACGCGGAGGCAAGAGCGAGCGCTGTTGGCGGCGCTGTGGGCGCCCCGCCGCCGAGCCGTGCCGCCGTTCAGCGCAGCTTGATGTAGTAGCGGCAGTGACGCGAGCGGGGGCAGAGAGACGGCACGTCCGCCGACCGGTAGACCCAGTAGTAGCCTTCGACGAAGCAGGTGCACCGGACGCGCTTGTCCCCCTGCTTGAGCGTGGTGAGGTGGACGTCCTCGTCGACCATCACCTCACGCCACCATGTGCAGTTGCCCTTGACGGGCGAGAACGGGTCCATGCGTCACCCTCCGGCTCGCTCTCCCGCGCAGCGTCGGCTCGCGCGCTCTCACCTGTCCGCGTCACGCTACGGTGTGTGTCGGCGCACGCGGGCATGCGCTTGAGCGAGGCCGAGAACAGACGAGACCCCGTCACGGGGTCTCGCTCGGTCGCGTGTGGTGCGGGTGAGAGGAGTTGAACCTCCACGGGGTTGCCCCCACATGGACCTGAACCATGCGCGTCTGCCGTTCCGCCACACCCGCACTGTGTGCGTGGGTAGGGTAGCACACGCGGCACGTCCGGGCGGATACCAGACGTGCGATCAGATCTCCCGCGCCCTGCCCTACCCCCCGAGCAGCATCACCCTCACGCGATGCACCGCACCATCGTCCACGAGCGGCACGAACGGCTCGTCCAGCACGGTGCCGTCGAGCTCGATCCACGCCACCCCGCGGTTCACGCCGCGCGGGTTCTCGACGGAGATGCGGTACGCCGTCTCGCCGTCGCGGTAGACGATCTCGAAGCCGGGCCACGTCTTGGGGATGCAGGGGTCGACGGCGAACCGTCGTCGCCCGTTCTCGGCGACGAGCCGCAGGCCGAGCAGGTGCTGCACGACAACGCGGTAGAGCCACGACGCCGAGCCCGTATACCAGGTCCAGCCGCCGCGGCCGGTGTGCGGCGCGACGGCGTAGACGTCGGCGGCGACCACGTAGGGCTCGACCTTGTAGCGGGCAAGCCCCTCGGCATCGAGCGCGTGGTTGATCGGGTTGATGAGGTCGATGAGCGACATCGCCTCGTCTCCGCTGCCCGTGAGCAGGTGGGCGAGCGCGACCCATACCGCACCGTGCGTGTACTGGCCGCCGTTCTCGCGCACCCCGGGGACGTAGCCCTTGATGTAGCCGGGATCGTGCGGAAGCTTGTCGAACGGCGGCGCCAGAAGCGCGATGAGCCCGTCCTCCGTCCGCACGAGCTTCTCCTCGACCGCTTCGAGCGCGCGGGCCGCTCGCCCGGGGTCGCCCTGACCTGAGATGACCGCCCACGCCTGCGCGATCGCGTCGATCCGGCATTCCTCGGCGTCCTTGGTGCCGAGCGGCGTGCCGTCGTCGAAGTACGCGCGGCGGTACCAGCCCCCGTCCCACCCGGCTTCCTCAGCCGCGCGTACGAGACGCGCGGCGTGCTCGCGATAGCGCTCGGCACGGTCCGGCTCACCCTTGAGCTCACAGAGCGGCGCGAACGCGCGCAAGGTCACGTCGAGGAACCACGCGAGCCACACGCTCTCGCCTTTGCCTTCGTGACCCACGCGGTTCATGCCGTCGTTCCAGTCACCGCCGCCAATCAGTGGCAGCCCGTGGACGCCGGTCTCGAAGGCGAGTTCGAGAGCGGCCACGCAGTGCTCGTAGACGGTCGCCATCCGTTCGGACACAGCAGGTTGCAGGTACGCGTCCTCGGCCCCGGGCTCGAGCTCGGGGCCCTCGATGAACGGTGTCCCCACGTCGAGCACGCTCGCGTCCCCGGTCGCCGCCACGTACTCGGCGGTCACGAACGCAAGCCAGTGACGGTCGTCGGTGATGCGCGTGCGCACCCCACGGCCAGAGTACGGCTGCCACCAGTGCAGTACGTCGCCGCGCTCGAACTGGTGGCGCGAAGCCTCGATGATCTGCTCGCGCACGAGTTCGGGACGCGCGAAGAGCAGCGAGAGCGCGTCCTGGAGCTGGTCCCGGAAGCCGTACGCGCCTGAGGACTGGTACGTCGCGGTCCGCCCCCACATCCGGCACGCGAGGACCTGGTAGAGGAGACGCCCGTTGACGAGCAGGTCGAGCGCGGGCTCGGGCGTGCGAACCTCGATCGCACCGAGCGTCGTCTCCCACCGCGATCGCACGGTCTCCAGGGCGCGATCGACCTCGCCGGGCGCGCGGTAGCGGGCCACCAGTTCGCGAGCCTCGTCGAGACGCGCGGTCTGACCGAGGAGAAACGTCACCTCCGCGCTCTCACCGGCGGCTAGCGCGACCTCGGTCATGAGC
>DASSAH010000317.1:0-2503 GCA_035685585.1 Coriobacteriia bacterium | reverse complement strand
CTCTGCTAGCCGTTCGAGCCGGCAGCCTCGATGAGCGCCTGGATGCGGTCGGTCCGCTCCCAGGTGAAGTCCCTGTCGGAGCGGCCGAAATGCCCGTAGGTCGCCGTCTTGCGGTAGATCGGGCGACGCAGGTCGAGGTCTCGGATGATCGCGCCGGGACGCAGGTCGAACACCTCCCGGATGGCCGCCTCGATCACATGTATCGGCATGCGCTCCGTGCCGAAGGTCTCGACGAACACCGAAAGCGGATGGGCCACGCCGATCGCATACGCGAGCTGAATCTCGCACCTGTCGGCGAGTCCGGCGGCGACGACATTCTTGGCGACCCACCGTGCAGCGTACGCCCCTGAGCGGTCTACCTTCGTGCAGTCCTTCCCGGAGAACGCTCCCCCGCCGTGGCGTCCCATACCGCCATAGGTGTCCACGATGATCTTGCGGCCGGTCAACCCGGTGTCACCCATCGGACCGCCGATGACGAATCGGCCCGTGGGGTTGATGTAGATGTCCGCGCCCTCGTAGTCGACTCCTTCGACGTCGAAGACGGGCTTGATGACATGCTCGATGAGGTCTGGCTTCAGCAGGCCCTCGATGTCTACGCCGTCCGCGTGCTGGGTCGAGATGAGAATCTTCTCCACCCCGACCGGCTTGTCGTCGACATACCTGACGCTGACCTGTGTCTTTCCGTCGGGACGCAGGTACTCAAGAACCGATCCTTTGCGCACGGCGGTCAGGCGCTCCGCGAGGCGGTGGGCCAGATAGATGGGAAGCGGCATGTGCTGCGAGGTCTCGGAGCACGCGTAGCCGAACATCATCCCCTGGTCCCCGGCGCCGATCAGGTCGAGCGGATCTCCGTTCAGGCCATGCTGGACTTCGAACGACTCGTCGACGCCCATCGCGATGTCGGCGCTCTGCTCATGGATCGTCGTGACAACTCCACACGTCTCGTAATCGAACCCGTACTTGGCTCGGGTGTACCCGATGTCCTTGATCACGTCGCGCACGACCGAAGGGATGTCGACATACGCATGGGTCCGGATCTCACCTGAAACCACCACGAGGCCGGTGGTGACAAGCGTTTCGCACGCGACACGCACGTACGCCGGATCGGCTTTCGTGCCCGCGGGTGAGACGAAGCCGCTTGCGGCGAGTTCCGCTTCGCGCGCGAGGATGGCGTCGAGGATCGCGTCAGAGATCTGGTCGCACATCTTGTCGGGATGACCCTCGGTCACCGACTCTGAGGTGAACAGGTACTCACGGTCAGGCATTCCGACTCCCTTTCGTCTCGCCGTGGCTGGCATACAGAACGGCCCTCGCCTGTTGTGACGAGGGCCTAGTCTCCACCGGCATGCGCCGTGCGGCGTGCCCTCATCTTCCAGGTTTTGCACCTGCCGAGATGTGGCACCGTGCGTCGTCTCACGCCGGTTGCCGGGGCTTCGTAGGGCTCGGTCCCTCGACCCTCTGCGACTGTCTCGCAGCCGCCTCTTGATGAGCACGCACACGGTATCATGAATCCCGGCAACCACGAAAGCGCGTACCGCCCACTGTCTTTGAGGAGTGACGTGTGAGTGAGAGAGTCCGGGTGCGTTTCGCGCCCAGTCCCACAGGCCACCTGCACATCGGCGGGGCGAGGACAGCGCTGTACAACTGGGCCTACGCACGTGGACGCGAGGGAGCGTTCATCCTGCGTATCGACGACACCGATGCCGAGCGGTCCAGCCAACAGAACGTCTCGGCGATACTCTCGGCGCTCCGATGGCTTCGTATCGACTGGGACGAGGGCCCTGACGTCGGCGGCGCCCACGGGCCGTACTTCCAGTCCCAACGTGCTGAGCACTACGCCACCGCCCTCTCGCGGCTGCAAGCCGCCGAGCAAGTCTACCCGTGCTTCTGTCCGCCGGATGTCCTCGCGGCCAAGCGCGACGCGGCCCGCGCTCGCGGTGGCGAGCCGGGGTACGACCGCGCGTGCCGCGCGATCGACGCGCCCGCCGCGTCCGAGCGGATGCGCTCCGGCGAGGCGCACGCATGGCGCCTGCGCGTGCCTGAGGACCGGGGTGACGTCGTGTTCACCGATGCGATCCGCGGACTCAGCGTGTTTCGGGCCGAAACGCTCGATGACCTGGTCGTGGTGCGCAGCGACGGTACGCCGACGTACAACTTCGCCACGGTCGTCGACGACCTGAACATGGAGATCACCGACGTCATCCGCGGAGACGACCATCTCTCGAACACACCGCGACAGATACTGGTGTTCGAAGCCCTCGGCGTCGCCCCCCCACGCTTCGCGCACCTTCCGATGATCTGGGGCCCCGACGGCAAGAGACTCTCCAAGCGCCACGGCGCGACGTCGGTCGAAACCTACCGTGACCTGGGCTACCTCCCGGACGCTCTCCTCAACTACCTTGCCCTTTTGGGATGGTCACTCGACGACAAGACGACTGTCGTCAGCCGAGACGCCTTACTCGCCCAGTTCTCACTCGAACGCGTGTCGCGCAACCCGGCGATC
>DASSAH010000316.1:0-2021 GCA_035685585.1 Coriobacteriia bacterium | reverse complement strand
CCGTGCGTTCATCGCCGCGGGAGCGCTCCCGGTACGTGCCGAGGAGGTCGCATGAGGGAGAAGGTCGCCGTCCTGATGGGCGGACGCTCGCTTGAGCGAGAGGTCTCGCTCGCGAGCGGCAAGCGCGTCTGCGAAGCGCTCAGCGAGCGCGGGTACCGCGTGCTCGCGCTCGACCTCACCCCGGAGCTCGTGCAGACGCTGCGCGCCGAGCGCCCGGACGCCTGCTACATCGCCCTGCACGGGAAGTACGGAGAGGACGGCGCGGTCCAAGAGCTCCTCGAGTTCCTCGGCATACCGTACACCGGCCCGGGAGTGACCGCTTCCGTGCTGGCGTGGGACAAGCCTGTCGCCAAGCGGCTGTTCGCGGCCGCGGACATCCCCACGCCTCCGTGGGTCACGCTCACCGCGGACGCGTTCAAGGAGATGGGGGCGGCCACCGCGCTCGACCTTGTCCCGGAGACGATCGGGGGCTACCCGGTCGTCGTTAAGCCCGCCAAGCAAGGCTCCGCCCTGGGTCTTGCCAAGGTAGCGACCGCGGACGAGCTTCCCGAAGCGCTGCTCGCGGCGCTCTCGTACGCGGACGCCGCGATCATCGAGAAATGGATCGACGGGCCCGAGCTCGCGGTCTCGGTCCTCGAGGACGCCGACGGGACCCCGGTCGTCCTGCCGCCGGTCGAGATCGTGGCCAAGAGCGGGTTGTTCGACTTCTCGGCCATGTACACGGCGGGCGAGACCGACTACTACGTGCCCGCCCGGCTTGCCGAAGACGTCACCGCCGAGGTCGTGCGCCTCGCCCGCGCCGTGCATGAGCTGCTCGGCTGTCGCGATGTGAGCAGGGTCGACATGGTGATCGGCGAAGACGGTGAGGTCTACGTGCTCGAGTCGAACACCTCGCCCGGCATGACAGTCATGTCGCTTCTGCCCATGGCGGCCGAGGCGGCTGACATGTCCTTCCAAGATGTGGTAGAACGAATCCTGCACGCGGCACTCGCCAGACGCGCCTGACCGAACGAAATCGCAACTGTCCGGTCGCCGAATCGGGTACATATCCAGCAGTCCCACACGGGGATGGACGTCCTGGCCCCGACGACGGAGGTGTTTCTCGTGGCCCACAACGAACGGAACGGCGGCGGCATCTTTGGAGCGTTCCTGCTCGGCGGTATCTTCGGCGCGGTCCTCGGCCTGCTCTTCTCGCCCCGCTCCGGCAAAGAGAACCGCGATCTCGTGACCGACGCCGCGCAGCGCTACCTCGACGAGGGCAAGGACCTCTACGAAGAGGGCCGCTCGAGAGTCACCGGCGTCTACGAATCCGGCCGGGAGGTGGCGGCGGACAAGGCCGACATCGTGCGGCAGAGGATCGACGCGGCGCGCGACCGCCTCAAGGAGCAGATCGACGAGACGTCGGAATCGACGCGCGAGCGGGTCGCCGAGGCGGTCCCTGCCGTCAAGGAAAAGGTCTCGGCGGCTGGCGAGAGCGCCAAGCGTGGCATCGACGCGGCGCAGGCGAAAGCGGTCGACGCGCTCGACTCTCTGGGCGAGCGGGCGAAGAAGACTCCCGACGAGGCAGCGGAAGCGAAGCCTGAGTCCTGATATCCTCCCATCACGTCTCGACTCGGACGGACCGGTCTCGCGTCACAGAGCCGGTCCGTCCCCTCTGGCGGCGCGCGAACGACCGAGGTGTGCATGCGTCTGACGGGCTTCGATGAGCTTCCCGTGGTCGACCGGCGCGGCACGACGGTCGGCAGGGTGTCCCACGCCCTGTTCGACCCGGCCAGACCTGCGCTCGTGGGGTTCGAGGTGCGCCTTCCGCGACTCGGCCGCCTCGTCGAGCGGCAGCGACGGTACGTGCCGCTGACAGGCGTCACGGTGCACGACGACCGTCTCTCGCTTGCCGAGGGGGAGCGCCTCCAGACGCTTCGCGACACGCGCAGCGGCATCAGCTGGGAGCACGCCACGATCTGGAAGGGCATGCCCGTGCGAAGTAGCTCCGGAGTTGGACTCGGAGAGGTCAAGGACGCCGA
>DASSAH010000315.1:0-3472 GCA_035685585.1 Coriobacteriia bacterium | reverse complement strand
CGAGCACCAGCCCGCCGCCGACAGGCGCGTCTACGAACGAGACGATCTGCTGCACCTCGCGCATCTGGTCGACCGTGAGCGCGTAGCGCTGCGGTCCCGCATGGAACGTGACGGCTGTCGCGGCCTGGGTGTCGAGGCAGTACGTCACCACGCCGCCGACTCCGCGAACCGCATGACACGGTTCAGCTCCTCGGCGCTGACCAGCCCGCTCTCCACCTTCGCACGGCCAGCGACGATCATCGGCCGCATCCCTGAGGCGATGGCCCTTCGCTCTATCTCCCCAGCGTCAGCGCCATCCTCGACCGCCGCGCGAAGGTGCTCGGTGAACGGCACCGCCTCGAAGAGGCCGGACAGGCCTCCGAACCCGGTCCCGCCGCACTGCGGACAGCCCGACCCGGCCCGCGACTGCAGTCCTGGCGACGCCCCGGGGATGAGCCCCGCGATCGCGCTCGGCTCATCCTGTGCGCAGCCTGGGCAGTTGGTGCGCACCAGGCGCTGTCCCACTCCGAACGTGAGGGCCGCTGCGAGACTCGCCGGCTCGGCCCCCAGGTCGAGCAGACGCCGCACGCCCGACACGATCCCGGCTCCCGCGAAGGTCGCGATCACGAGCTTGCCGAGACCGGCGGCCTCGACCGCCCGGTGGACGTCGTCCACCGATTGCAGGGAGTCGACCGCGACAACGTCGGTGTCCTGCTGCAAACCAGCGGCGAGGTACGCGGCCGTCCCGTGGGGCGAGCCCGGACTCACGAGCACCTGCGCGACGGCGGGTATCTCATACTGGACCGCCCGCTCGACCGAGTAGGCCGTCCTGCCCGCGAGAGCCGCGCGCATGAGGAGCGCGTAGTAGGTCGCCGAGCGCCCTCCGGCGACAGGGCCGCAGATGAGCACCATGCCACGCCCGCGCTCGACCATCGCATAGAGCGCGCGACTCTCCTCCTCCAGCATGCCGAGTTCGGTCAGGTCTCGTGGCACGCCCTGGTCGGCCGCGAGTGAGATGACGACACGTTGGCCCGACACGGTGGGCACGGCCGAGACCGTGAGCACGAGGTCGGCATCGCAGACGCGGGTCCGCGCCCGCCCGAGCGCGGGCGCGAACGGAGGAAGCGCGTCCAGCCGGGCGGTCGCCTTGAAGCCCTCGGTGAGCGGCCCCTGCAACGACAGCGGGGCGCTCGCGATGTTCTCAAGCCGCCCGCCGATGCGGTATGCGAGGAAGAAGTCGTCCTTGTACGGAAGCAGGTGCACGCTCGATGCCCCTCGGCCGACCGCGTGAGAGAGTATCTCGGTCACGAGCGCCGTCACCTTGCCCGGGTCTGTCACGGCGAGCACATCGAGGTCGATCTCGCCGACGCACGTCTCGGGCGGATCCTCTAGCGTGGGCGCCGCCACCTCGGGAAGCGGCGTCTCCGCGGGCTCGATGACCGGCGGACTCGCATCGTCGTCGCCACCGCGCTCGTTGCCATCGCGCTCGTCGCCGTAGTAGAGCGCGAGCGCCTCCCGCAGCGCCTCGGGCTCGACCAGCACCGCTTCGACGTCCATCCGTATCTCGTCCGAGAGCGCGTCAAGCTCGAAGATCCCCGCGGCGTCGCCGAGAGCGACCGTGAGTATCGAATCGATCTCGAAGAGCGGCAGTACCGAGTGTGTGCGCGCCAGCTCAGCGGGGACGAGGGCGAGCGCCGCCGCGTCGGGCGAGTAGCTCGAGAGGTCAACCCGCGGTACGCCGAGCGCCCGCTCGAGCGTCGCCGTCACGTCTTCGGGCCGCAGGACGCCGGTCTCGAGCAGGACCCGGGCCGCCACCCGGCCCGTCGGCGCCTGCGTCTCGGCCGCCGAGACCTGCGCTGGCGTGACCTTGCCCGCGGCCACGAGTGCGCTCATCACGCGCTCGCTCATCGTGCTCGTCTCGACCATCTGATCCGACCCCCCGTCTAGCCGCGCGCCCGCGAGAGTTCCGCGGCAACGGCGTCGAGGAGCCGCTCGGGCTCGACCGGCTTGGTCAGGTACTGGTCGGCGCCGGTGCGAAGACCGGTCGCCATCGCCTGCTCCTCGGTCTTCGCCGTGAGCATGATGATGGGGATCGCCTTGTACTTGTGGTCGAACTTGAGCAGACGGCACACCCGGTAGCCGTCGAGCTTCGGCAGCATGACGTCGAGCAGGATGAGGTCCGGGCGCTCGCTGCGAGCGCATTCGAGTGCCTCGACGCCGTCCTCGGCGGTCAGGACCTCGTATCCGGCTGACACGAGCATCTCCTGGAGCATGGCGAGGATAGTCGGGCTGTCATCCACCGCGAGTATACGGGCGCTCGCCATCCGTGACTCCTTCCGTCTGTGACCGCGGACACACTCATCTAGGGGTAGGTATCGCCCTGTGGCCCCCGCTCCTTTAGCCCGGCGCGTCGCGGGTCGCCAGGCAAGATCACGCTGACACCGCCCGGCGCGCGCACAGTTCCAGCGAGCGAGCGCATGTCGCCGCGAGCAGCTGGTGCTCGAACCCGCCGAGGAACGCCGTCCACGGACCGTCCGGATCGTTCTCGAGCGCGCGAAGCGCATGCTCGTACGAGCGGCAGGCGTTCCCGTAGTCTCCCCGTGCACGGTGCAGGTTGCCGAGATTGAGGTGCGCGAGCACGAACGAGCCGTCGGTGTAGACGGTGCGTCTGAACTCGGCCATCGCGCCGTCGAGACGACCTTCCCTCAGGTGGATCAGGCCGAGGACGTAGCGTGCCGAGGCGAGCAGCGGATTGACGCGGAGCGCCTCCTGGGCCGAGGCGATCGCCGCGTCGAAGTCGCCGTCATCGGCGAAAGCGCGTGCCGCGAGCAGATGCGCCTCCGCGTTCGCGGGAGCCGCGTCGAGTACCGTGCGCGCGGCGTCGAGCGCTTCACACGAGCGCCCCGCCGTGATCGCCGCTCCTGCCGCGTCGAGCAGCGCGGCCACGTCAGGCAGGCGCGTGCCCTTCTCGCCCTCAGGACGCCGCATCCTCCGCTGTGCGAGTTCGGGGAAGGACACGCGTACGGACCGTGCCGGCTTGCGGTGCAGGAAGACTCCTCCGGCCTCCACCGTCTCGAATCGGTCGGTGATGCCGGTCAGGGTCTCCGAGTGGCCGATGAAGAGGTATCCGCCAGGATTGAGGCTTTCAAACAGGTTGTCGACCACTCGCCGCGTCGACTCGATGCGGAAATAGATGGTCACGTTGCGGCAGAAGATGACGTCCCATCCTCCCATGAGAGCCGTCGGGAACGGCTCTTTGACGAGGTTCTGGTAGCGGAACGCGACCACATCCCTGAGAGCGGGTTTCACCCGGTGTCCGAGCGCGGTGGGCTCGAAGTACCGCTCCATTCTGTCGCGGGGCACGTTGAGCAACGCTCGCGGCGGGTACACCCCGGTCTTCGCACGCTCGAGCGCTCTCGTCGACACGTCGGTCCCCAGGACCTCGGCCCGGCATCCCAGCGTCTCTATCCCCGCGTCCAGGAGCGTCATCGCG
>DASSAH010000314.1:0-1647 GCA_035685585.1 Coriobacteriia bacterium | reverse complement strand
ACGCATCGGCCGCTCCGCGGGCAGCCTCTACGCGGTATCGACCGCAGGCAGCATCATCGGCACCCTTGCGACATCATTCTGGCTCATCCCTGTCTTCCAGGTCGGGCCGCTCATCGTGGGCGCGGGCATGCTCCTCGCGGCGAGCGCCGTGCTGACGTTCGCGCTGCCCGCCCACGACCGTCCCGCTCGACACGAACTCACCGGCCGGTCGTGGGCGAGAGGAGTCGCCGTCGTCGCCGTCGCGGCGGTCCTTACCGGGGCGTTCGTCTTGGGAGGCGTCGTCCGGCCGAGCGCCGTCGCCTACGACGGGTCCGCCATCCTGTTCGAGCGCGACACCGAGTACCACCGCGTCCTGGTCACCGAGTCGGACGGCGTCCGCACGCTGCTGTTCGACCGCTCCCGGCAGACGTCCGTATCCGTCGAGGACCCCACCGTGAGCCGCTTGCGCTACACCGACTACCTCCACCTCGCGCTCGCCGTGAACCCCGAGGCCCGTCGTGTGCTCGTGCTCGGGCTCGGCGGTGGAGCCCTGCCCGCCCGCATGCTTCGCGACTACCCCGCGATGACCATCGACGCCGTCGAGATCGACCCCGTCGTGGTGGACGTGGCGAGGCGGTTCTTCTCGCTGCCGGAAGACGACCGGCTCAGCGTTCACGTGATGGACGCACGCCGTTGGGTGCAGGGGACCGAGGAGCGCTACGACGTCATCGTCGTCGACTGTTACTACGCCGACGCGATCCCCTTCCACCTCATGACGCAGGAGTTCTTCGAGGAGCTGGACGGCGTGCTCGAGCCCGGCGGGGTGGTCGCGTACAACCTCATCTCGGCGGTCGAAGGCGACCGGAGCGAGCTCTTCCGCAGCCTTTACCGGACCGCCGGAACCGTCTGGGACCACGCCTGGGTCTTCCCCGTCGAACGTCGCGACGGCCGGGAGTCGCTGCGACTGACCCGCAACATCGTGATGCTCGCCTCGGACAGCCGCGTGAGCCGGCAGACGTTGCTGGAGCGCGTGGAGTCCAGGGTCGACGGCCAGGTGACGGTCGAGGGGTTCGAGCGGTTCGGGGAGCGCCTGTACACGGGCGTGGTCGGGCAGGCGGACGTGCCGGTGCTCACCGACTCCTACGCGCCCACCGATTCGCTCATCCGGGTCGACTGAGCGCCGCGCGCCTCGCCTTCGGCCAGGACGCCGTCCGGCGTCTCCTCGTCCTCGGGGCACAGATGCGCCCGCACGCGCTCCATGCCGCGAGGACACCGGTTCCCCCAGCCGTCGAGGAAGGCGCGCTCGCGCATCACGATGACCACCTCGCAGTCGTTCGGACAGCCGCCGCACTCCTCACCGACCGTCTCGAAGGCGACATCGCGCACGTCAAAGCTGAACGGCGCCTCCCGCCCGCTGTCTCGCGCGACGAGCGCGACGCCGAGAGCGCCCATGAGGTGACCGTCTTCGTCCACGCGTATGTCGTGTCCGGTCGCTTGTTCGAACGCCCGGACCACGCCGACGTTCTTGCTCACCCCGCCCTGGAAGACGATGGGGGCGAGCACCTCCTTGCCCTTGCCGACGTTGTTGAGGTAGTTGCCGACGATCGCGGCGCACAGTCCCGCGATGATGTCCTCGAGCTTGTGGCCGATCTGCGCTTTGTGGACGAG
>DASSAH010000313.1:0-3638 GCA_035685585.1 Coriobacteriia bacterium | reverse complement strand
GCCATATCTGTTCGCCGAGATCGACCGCAAGAAGGAGGCGAAGCTCGCACAAGGTATCGACGTCATCTCTCTCGGGATCGGCGATCCGGACACCCCGACGCCGGAGCGCATCGTCAACGTGATGGCCGAAGCCATCCGTGACCCATCGAACCACCAGTACCCAAGCTACTACGGCGCGAAGCGCTACCGTGACGCGTGCGCCACATGGATGCTGCGCCGCTTCGGTGTCACTGTGGACCCCGACACCGAGACGCTCGCGCTCATCGGCTCGAAAGAGGGAATCGCGCACATCTTCCTTGCCTTCGTCGACCCGGGAGAGTGCACGCTCGTACCGGGATGCGGCTATCCCGTCTACCACACCGGCGGGATCCTCGCAGGTGGCGTCACGCACTGGATGCCGATGACCGAGGAGAACGGCTTCCTCGCGGACTTCGAGTCAACGCCCGCCGACGTCCTCGCTCGGGCGAAGATGATGTTCCTCTCGTACCCGAACAATCCGACGTCGGCGGTCGCCACGCCGGACTACTTCGACCGCGCCATCGCATTCGCGCACCAGCACGACCTGCTCATCATCCATGACAACGCGTACTCGGAGATAGGGTTCGACGGATATCGCCCCCCGAGCTTCCTCCAGCGTCCGGGAGCGAAGGATGTGGCGATCGAACTGTTCAGTTGCTCCAAGGCGTACAACATGACCGGATGGCGCGTGGCGTTCGCCGCCGGGAACGCCACGGCGATATCGGCACTGGGCACCGTGAAGTCCAACATCGACTCAGGCGTCTTCACGGCGGTCCAAGACGCTGCAATCGAGGCAATGCTCGGTCCGCAGGAGGTGGATGACCTCTCGGCGCTCTACCAACGACGCCGGGACATGGTCATGCCGGCGCTCGACAAGATCGGCCTGCGCGCATATCCCTGCCGAGGCACCATCTACGTGTGGGCCCGCGTCCCGGCGGGATACACGTCGTCGGAGTTCGCGGAGAAGGTCCTCGAGGAAGCAAGCGTCATCGTCGCGCCGGGGAACGCGTATGGCCCCAGTGGCGAGGGCTACATCCGCATCAGCCTGGCGACTCCCGATGACAGGCTCGAGGAGGCGATCTCCCGGATCGAGGCGACCCTCTGAAGGCGGTGCCGCTGTGAGCGGGCGAACGCGCCCTCCCGAATGGGAGCTTGACGACGCGAGACCGCGCGCCGTCCTGGTGGGCGTGGACCGGGCAGCGAGCGACTGGCCGATCGAGGAGTCGCTCGCGGAGCTGGAACAACTGTCGGACACCGCGGGCTTCGAGGTCGTCGCGGTAACGTCGCAACGGCTCGACAGACCGAACCCGAAGACCTTCATCGGCGCCGGGAAGGCGGAGGAAGTCGCCGGGCTCGCTCGGTCGACCGGCGCCTCCCTCGTCGTCTTCGACGACGACCTCTCACCGCGCCAGCAGGCGAACGTCGAGACCCTGATATCAGGGGCGCGCATACTCGACCGGACCGCGCTCATCCTCGACATCTTCGCCCAGCACGCGGTGAGTCGCGAGGGCAAGCTTCAGGTCGAACTCGCTCAGCTCGAGTATCTGCTGCCGCGACTGCGCGGGATGTGGACGCACCTGGAACGCGAGCGCCTCGGCGGTGGGCGCGGATCGAGGTTCGGCGCGGGCGAATCGCAGCTCGAGACGGACAGACGGCTCGCCCGCAGACGAATCGCCAACCTGCGCCGGGAGCTGGCGAACGTCGCGGCGGCACGTGATACGCAGCGCAAGGCACGGTCCGAGAGCGGCGTATTCCGCGCCGCTCTGGTGGGCTACACCAACGCCGGGAAATCGACCCTCCTCAACACGTTGACTGGCGCGGATGCGCTTGCGTACGACATGTTGTTCGCAACCCTCGACTCGACGACCCGGCGCCTTGAGATGCCGAACGGCCGCGACCTCACCCTGACTGACACCGTGGGATTCATACACAAGCTCCCTCACGGTCTGGTCGAGGCGTTCAAGTCGACCTTGGACGAGGTGAGGGGAGCCGATCTGCTCATCCACGTTGCGGACTCGTCTCATCCTCAAGCAAGAGCCCAGATGGCCGCTGTTGACGTCGTGCTGCGAGAGATCGGTGCGACGCACGCGCCGAGGGTCCTCGTCCTCAACAAGGCGGATCTGCTCTCACCCCTCGAACGAAACGCGGCGGCTGCCCGGCACCCGGACGCGGTGCTCGTGTCGGCCTCGACCGGCGAGGGCACCGAGCTCCTGCTGGAACGCCTCGCCTCGGAGATGACCCGCGACGCGATCGCGATGACGGTGCTCGTCCCGTACACCCACGGTGAGCTCGTGCGACTCGCCCACGAGCGGGCGCATCTGGTCAGCGAGCGACACACGCCGGAAGGGACCCTGCTCGTCATGAGTGCGCCGGCATCCATCGCCGCCCGCTTCGCCGCATACGAGCTGACCTCCGGAGAGGAACCCGGGGACTCCGAGCGCTAACGGTCGGGTACGCTTCGCGTCTACCTGATGCGCCGGAACAGAGCGATCACGCGACCGAGGATCGTCACGTCAAGCGCGTAAATGGGCTCCATCGCCGAGTTCTCCGGCTGGAGTCGCACCCTCTCGGCCTCCCGGAAGAATCGCTTGACCGTCGCGTCTTCATCGATGAGCGCCACAACGATATCCCCGTCAGACGCCGTGTCCTGCTGCTTGACCACCACGTAGTCGCCGTCGAGCATGCCGGCCTCGACCATCGAGTCACCACGCACCCGCAGGATGAATGTCGACTCGTCGGCCATCTCGGCGGGCAGGCACAGCGTCGCTTCGATATTCTCGGCGGCGAGCAGCGGGGCGCCGGCCGCGACCTGACCCACGAGCGGCACCGCGCGAACAGACTCGTAGTCGATGGCCCGATCGGTGTCCCGGTAGTCGAGGACCTCAAGCGCTCGCGGCTTGGACGGGTCGCGTCGCACGAATCCCTTCGCCTCCAACGCAGCAAGGTGCGAGTGGACCGTCGAGGACGACGTCAGCCCCACCGCCTCACCGATCTCACGCACTGAGGGGGGGAATCCGCGGCGGTGTATCTCCGAACGTATGTAGTCCAGGATCTGCCTTTGCCGAGCGGTGAGTTCCTTCTGGTAGGCCATGGCACCCCCACGCACCCGAAAGGACGTTCGCCCGAAGTGTAGTACACGCGCGGCGCGAGATGCAAACATGCGTTCGCCTCACCCTTGCGAATCGAACCTGTGTTCGCCTATGATGGGGAACAGGTGTTCTGGTCATGTCAGAGCCGCTGTGTATCGTCCCTGATGTGGTGGCATCGGCGAGAGGACAGGGGAGAACCGTCATGAGAGCGTCAGCAGCTTCACTCGGTCCGAATCTCAGGAGCGCCAAAGGTGTCCACCCTCGCCGAAGCGCGTGCGGCTCGCGCGGAGCGCGAATCCTTCGGGCTTCCCGGACGATCGAGTGGATCGGGGTCATTTGTGTCGTCGCCGCCCTGCTCGCCGCGGCGCTCTCAACGATCAGGGCCGACCCTCATCCCGAAGTTCAGACCCGTCCTGTCCGCGTTGCGGGCGGGGACTCGCTGTGGGCCGTTGCCCGCGCGCATCCGGTAGAAGGACTCACAACCGAACAGACCGTCGACCTGATTCGGCACGTCAACGGTCTTCAGAGTCC
>DASSAH010000312.1:0-5096 GCA_035685585.1 Coriobacteriia bacterium | reverse complement strand
CATCCCGTCTCCTCGCTTGAGATGAACCGCGCCATCGGGCAGTACCTGGTGGACGAGACGGGCCTCAAGGTCGATCTCACCGCCCCGGACGTCACGTGCTTCGTCGAGGTGGTGCAGGGCGAGGCGTATACGTTCGCCCGCAAGTTCCCCGGCGTCGGCGGGCTGCCGGTCGGAACGTCGGGAGTGGTGGCGGCCCTTCTGTCCGCCGGCATCGATTCGCCTGTCGCCACGTGGCGTGTGATGAAGCGCGGGGCGATCGCGGTCGGCGTGCACTTCTCCGGCAGGCCGCAGACGAGCGACGCCTCAGAGCGGCTCGTGTTCGACATCGGCCGAGCACTCGAGCGCTACGGTGGCCTCGCGCGCATCTACGTGGTCCCCTTCGGTGACCTGCAGCGCGAGATCGCCCTGTCCGCGCCGTCCGGCCTGCGCGTACTGCTCTACCGGCGGATGATGCTCCGTGTCGCCGAGCGCATTGCCGAGGCCGAGGGCGCGCTGGCGCTCGTGACCGGCGAGAGTCTGGGGCAGGTGGCCTCGCAGACCCTCGAGAACATCGCGGCCGTCGACCAAGCGGCGACCCTGCCCGTGCTCCGTCCGCTCATCGGCACGGACAAGCTTGAGATCATCGCCCAGGCGCGGGCGATCGGAACGTATGACCTGTCGACCGTCGGCCACACCGACTGCTGTACGCTGTTCATGCCGAGGGCGCCGGTGACGCGAGCGTCGACCGGTCAGGTCCTCGCCGCAGAGGAGGCGCTCGACGTACCGCGGATGGTGGTCGAGGCTCTCTCGGCGGCATCCTATCGCGACTTCGCGTGCCATGCGCGCGCGGTCCTGGCGCCGCCGCCTCCCGGGGTCGCGGACGCCGGCGCGCGATGACTGTACGTCACGAGGGAAGGGCGCCGGTATGCTTGAGATAGTGGCACGCGAACTCGGGGTCTCCACCGGGGTGGTGGCGGGCGGGATAGTGTTGCTGGCCGTCCAGATCGCCGTCCAGGTATGGGCCCTTGTCGACCTCGTCCGCCGCCAACGGGTCCGGTTCGACCGGAAGTGGATCTGGGCGGTGGTGATCGTCGTCTTCGGCAACTCGTTCGTTGGCCCGATCGTGTACGCGGTCGCCGGGCGGCGCGTGCCGCAAGAGTTTGACGATCATCCCGAAGAGCCGGTGTCCGACGCCGACGAGCGGGTGCGGCGCGCGATCGACGCGGTCTACGGCGACCAGACGCGTCCATGAGCGCCGCGATCGAGATGCGCGCTCTGGCGAAGTCGTACGGGAAGACCCGTGCGCTCGACGGCGTCGACCTGAGCGTCCCCGAGGGCTCGGTCTTCGGATTCCTCGGCCCCAACGGGGCGGGGAAGACGACAGCGATCAAGATCATCACCGGACTGGCTCGGCCGACGTCGGGGGAGGCCCGGGTCTTCGGCCGAGAGGTGACCTCGGCGACGAACGAGGTCCGCGCGTTGATCGGATTCCTGCCAGACGTCCCCGGATACTACCCGTGGATGACCGCCGAGGAGTTCTTGCGCCTCTCGGGGAAGCTGTTCGGACTCGGTGGGCGCGTGCTCGACACGCGCGTGAGTGCGCTTCTCGAGATGGCCGGACTCGACGGCGCGCGTCAGCGGATCGGGGGGTTCTCGCGCGGCATGAAGCAGCGACTCGGAATCGCCCAGGCGCTCATCAACGCCCCGCGTCTGCTGCTGCTCGACGAGCCGACGAGCGCGCTCGACCCGATGGGGCGCAAGAGCGTGCTCGATATGATAGCGGCCTTGAGCGGCACGACGACGGTGTTCTTCTCGACCCACATCCTCGGTGACGTCGAACGTGTCTGCGACAGAGTCACGATTCTCGACCACGGCCGGATCGTGCGGCACGCGTCGATCGGGGAGCTGAAACGCGAAGGCCACGCGTCGCGCTTCCTCATCGAGGTCGAACGGGGCGCCGAGGACATCGAGACGACGCTCGCGGCCCAACACTGGGTCGCTGAGTGCCGCCGCGACGGCCAGCTCCTCAGGTGCGTCGTCTCCGACGTGTCGGCCGCGCGTCTGTCGATTCCGGCGGTCGTGGCCGAGGCGCGCGTGCCGCTCATCCGGATGCTCGAAGAGGAGCCCACCCTCGAAGACGTCTTCGTCGAGCTCGTGGGAGGTGGGTAGTCCGGTGAGCGGATTCGCGGCGTTCTTCGGTAAGGAGCTCACCGAGATCGTGCGGACGTGGCGGCTGTACGTCCTTCCCGGGATCATGCTCTTCTTCGGGCTCGCCAGTCCCATCATCGCCGAGGTCACCCCGGGTCTGATCGCCAGCGCGGCGCGGGCCGAGGGGACGGGAATCGTGATCGAGGTCCCGCCCGCCACAACTGTCGACGCCTACGTCCAGTGGGGCGCCAACGCGGGCGAGGTCGCGCTGCTCGCGCTGATCATCATCGCGGCCGGAGCGATAGCGGGGGAGCGCACGGGCGGCACCGCACAGATGGTGCTTGCCAAGCCCGTCTCCCGGACGGCGATGCTCGTCGCCAAGCTGCTGTCGACCTGGCTGCTTCTGGGCGTGTCCACAATCGTGAGCGTCGTCGCGTGCATCGGCGTGACCGCGGTCGTGTTCGACACGTCACACGTACCTCGGTTCCTCGCCGTCGCGGCGCTCTGGTATCTGCTGGCATGCATGTTGGCCGCCGCCACGGTCACGCTCTCCGTCCTCTTCAGGTCCCAGACCGGTGCGGCGGCGGCTGGCGTGGCCGTCTACATCATGATGCCGATCGTCTCCTTGTGGGAACCGGCGCGCGATCACAGTCCCGCCGGGTTGATCGGGCTCGGGCACCGGCTTCTCGCAGGCACCGAAGACGCCCTGGTGTTCTGGCCGGTCGTCACGGGGCTCGCCGCCATCGCGGGGCTGACCGCGTTCGCGTGCTGGGCGTTCGGCAGGCAGGACCTCTAGCGGGCGTCCGATAGAGGTGGTTCGCGGCCCTCTCGCCTTCAGATGCCGAGCGCGTCAGCGACCGCCTCGCCGAAATCAGACGCGGCCTCGGGTCCGTTCGCGGTGATGACGAACCCCGAGACCGTGACTGGTTCACCGGTCCATATGGCGCCGTGTTCCTCGAGGTCGGCCTTCTGGGTCTCGAACGCCGTCGCCGGCCATCCGCGGAGAAGGCCGGCGCGGGCCAGGATTGACGGAGCGATGCAGATGGCGGCGAGGACCCTCCGGTTGACCCGGGCCGCCCGCGCCAGCGCGTGCGCGTATGGATCGTCGAAGTAGACGCGCGCTCCGGGACCGCCGACGAAGATGACCGCGTCGAAATCGAGCGCGTCGGCTTCGGTAACGGAGAGAGTCGCCTCGACTGTCATGCCGAGCTTCCCGACGCACATGCCCGGGCGGACGCTCGCGGTCGTCACGTGCGCCCCTCGCCTCTCGAGCACCTCTGTGGGGTGAGCGTACTCCTCGTCACGGAATCCTTCGGGGGCGATGACCATGAGCACCGACTTCATGAGGACTCCTCGACCGGGAGCGAGACTCGCACGTGAATATACCCGCCTCACCCACGGTTCCGGCGAGGAGCGGCGCCCGACTCGTCCCATTCGCAGCAGCGCGTGACCCCACGTGGACGAGACGGGGTGCCTCGATCCATCCGAATGCGGTATAGTGTGTACAACTTTGTACACACGCTTGAGCCGACCGGACGGGGCAGCGCCCGCCGCCAGAGAGGGGACACCCGATGACACAGACCGCGACCATGCTGCGAGATGGAATCTCAGAGCGCGTCACGGCGTTCGCGCGGCGACGAGAGGCGGTTGAATCAGCGAACAGGTACTTCTACCTGCAGCCCACCGTGGGTCGGACGAATCACGTCGTGACCATGGCCGACGGCCGGGAGATGATTCAGCTGGCCTCATACAGCTACCTCGGCCTCATCGGGCATCCTCGTATCGAGGCGGCCGCCAAGGAGGCCATCGACACGTACGGGACCGGAGCGGGCGGCGTCCGGCTGTTGACCGGCACGACCGACCTGCACGAGCGTCTCGAGGCGCGCATCGCCGAGTTCGCCTCACGAGAGGACGCGTGTGTCTACTCGAGCGGGTACGTGGCGAACGTCGCGATCATCACCGGCCTCGTCGGCCCTGGTGACTTGGTGCTCATGGACAAGCTTGACCACGCGTCGATCGTCGACGGGTGCTTGCTGTCGGGCGCCAAGTGGCGCACCTACCGGCACAACGATATGGACCACCTCGAGCGGCTCCTGCACCAGGCGGCCGATGAGTACGGCACGATCCTGGTGATCGCCGACTCGGTGTTCTCGATGGACGGCGACATCATGGACTTGCCGGCCACCCGCGCGCTGTGCGACCGGTACGGCGCTCGTCTCATGGTCGACGAGGCGCATTCGATCGGCTCGCTCGGCGCGACGGGACACGGCATCGAGGAGCACTTCGACATGGTGGGGTCGATAGACCTGAAGATGGGTACGCTGTCGAAGTCCATCCCTTCGGTCGGCGGCTATCTCGCCGCCTCCCGGGAGATCGTCGACTACCAGCGCCACATGTCGCGCCCGTTCATCTTCTCGGCGGCTCTCCCTCCGGCCCAGACCGCGGCTGCCATCGCCGCTCTTGACGTGATCGAAGACGAGCCCGAGCGCGTGACGCGCCTGCACGAAGTGACGCGCCGCTACACGGACGGTCTCAGGTCGCAGGGCTGGGACACGATGGAGTCGTCGACGTGTGTCGTGCCTGTCCTTGTCGGTGACGAGGACCGCACCATGGACCTCACGCGGATGCTGTTCGACCGCGGCATCTTCGTCTGCCCGATTGTCCACCCGGCGGTCTCGCGCTCCTCGTCGCGGCTCAGGACGTGTCTCATGGCCACGCACACCGAAGAGGACATCGACCGGGCGCTCGCGGCGTTCGCCGAGGCCGGGACGGAGCTCGGAATCATCGCCTAGGCCAGCGCGTCGATGACTCCCGAGATGTCGCGGACCTCTCTCGCGTGCTCCCATCCCGGTCTGCCGGCGCCTGGCGCGGAGGCGTTGTAGGTGGGGACGCTGTCGTCACGGTAGTAGACCCCGATGGGGACGCGGCACGTGTCGGGCGTGCACGTCATGTCATGGAAGGTCGACATC
>DASSAH010000311.1:0-2190 GCA_035685585.1 Coriobacteriia bacterium | reverse complement strand
TTCTCGTCGTGACACTTGCCGAGGCGGTCAAGACGCTCAGGTCCCTTAGAGAACTCACAGACCAGACGGCTCGCTCGCTGCCGGCGCTGATCGAGAAGGCGGACGCCGCGGTCAGTGCGGTCAGCACCGAGGTCTCGCGGGTGAGCGTGGTCATCGACGAGATCGAGGGGATTGCCGCGAGACTCGGTCACACGGTCACGGCGGTCCACGAAGCGGTGAACGTGCCGGCCAGCGTGGTCGCCGCGGCAGGCGAGCGCCTACGACACGTCTTGCGGCGCGCGACGCGTTCTCGCGCGACCGCCGGAGAAGAACGCGCCGAACACTGAGTCCGACCGGAGGAGCGATGTCAGCAGACCGGATCTCACTCACCGTCCCGTCACGGCCGGAGTACGCGAAGGCCGTTCGGATGACCGCGTCCGCGCTGGCGAGTCGCATGGGCGCGACCTACGAGGACCTCGACGACATACGCATCGCCGCCGAAGAGCTGTTCGTGTACGCGTGCGACCAGACGGGGACGGCCGGGGATGTGGCCATGGTATTCATCATCGGTGAGGGCGACATCGCGATGTCCGTGCGCCTTGCCGAGGGCGTCCGCGCCACTGGCGAGGATGTCGAGCGCCGGGCGGCCTACGCGACGTTCATCCTGCAGGCCGTGTCGGACCACTACGAGCTCTCGTCTGATTCCGAAGGACGGCATCTGATGGTCAGGAAGCGTCTCGGTGTGGAGCCGGACGATGCCGGTAGCTAGGGGCAACGCGGGCAAGCAGTCCCGCAAACTCACCTGGGACAAGCAACTGACCAGAGAGCTCTTCCGCAGATACCGTCTCGAAGGAGACGAGGACGCGCGCGACGAGCTCATCACCATGTACCTCAACCTGGTCAAGTACCTGGCGAGCCGCTTTCGCAATCGCGGCGAACCTGTCGACGACCTGGTGCAGGTCGGTACGATAGGGCTGATCAAGGCGATCGATCGGTTCGACATCGAGCGGCAAGTCGAGTTCACGACGTACGCCACTCCCACGATCGTCGGTGAGTTGAAGCGGCACTTCCGCGACAAGGGTTGGGCGATCAAAGTCCCACGTCGCCTGCAGGAGCTCTCGTTCAAGGTGAATCAGGCGGTGGACAGCCTCACCCAGCAGCTGCAGCGCTCCCCGTCGATTGCCGAGATAGCGGGGCACATCGGCGTGACCACCGAGGAAGTGCTCGAGGCCATGGAGACGAGCGAGGCGTACAACTTCGTCTCGCTTGAAAGCGATCGTGGGAAAGACGGCTCCGACACCTTCAGCATCCTTGAGTACATCGGAAAGGACGACCAGCTCATGGCGGTCGTGGATGATCGGACGACCCTCGCCGCCGCGCTACGCCACCTGACCCCCCACGAGCAGCATGTGCTCTACCTGCGGTTCTTCCAGGGGTTGACGCAGACTGAGATCGCCCGGCAACTCGGCATCTCGCAGATGCAGGTATCCCGGCTGCTGCGCAAGGCGCTGCGAGTCTTGCGCGAGAACATCGTGAGGGAGTGAGGGAGATGGCGCGTTCACTGCCTGAGGAGCGGATGGAGGGTTGGCGGCGGCTCGCGATGACCTCGTGGGCGCTCGTCGGCGTACTCGTGCTCTTGGCCGGAGGGCTGTGGGTGCTGGGGCGCATCGCGTCCGCGCTCGTGCCGTTCGTGATCGCCATCGTCGTTGTACTGCTGCTCAGGCGCCCTGTCGGCGCGCTGGAGGCCCGCGGCCTCTCGCGCTCGGTCGCGGTGGTCGTCTGCTACGTCGTCAGTCTCGCGGTCCTGACCGTCTTCGCGCTCTTCATCGTTCCGCCGGTCGTGGAACAGTTCGCCGAGTTCGCGAGCTACTTCCCCCGGTACTACGACGCGGCCGTGCGGCTGTGGGAACGCATCCAGCTGGAGTACGTCACGATCGAGTTGCCACCGTGGGTCACGGAAGCGGCGGAGAACGCGCGGGCGAGCATCATCGGCTTGATCGCGGCGACCTCACGCAACCTTGCCGAGGTGGCGCTCGCTGTCGGGGGGCAGATACTCACCTTCTTGCTCAACCTGTTCCTCGCGTTCGCGCTTGCCTTCTTCGTGCTGCGCGACCTCCCGACACTCAAGTCGGAGGTCCTGTCCTTGCCGGGTCCCGCGCGCCGGGAAGAGGCGTTCAAGCTTGTAGGCGAGGTGACCCGGGTGCTCGAAGG
>DASSAH010000310.1:0-2000 GCA_035685585.1 Coriobacteriia bacterium | reverse complement strand
CAATGCTCGGTTGTCCACGAAACCGGGTCAATATCAGATCGCCGTCGACCAAGTCCTGGCCCACAAGATAGAAAGCAATGAGATTGGAGTCTCGATAGAAGCGCGGATGACCCGCCCAGGACACGAAGACCTCGGTGCCGTCAGGGGACCGGTAGCTGCTTCCGCCGCTCGCTATGCGCGCCGCAAGCTCAGAGGTAGTGTGTGTGCCTGAAGGGATGTAAAGCTGGACCGTCGCTTCGTCAGCCTTCAGCGCCACATGGCGCGCATCATTCCCGAAGAAGATCGAGTCGGCACTCGTGGTGGACTGGCGCACTTGGAGCCCTTGAGCCTCGAGCGCATTCCACACGTACTGAACTCGATGAACATCGGCCTTGCGCTCGTCCGCAGGAGAAGCACGCCCACGTTCTCTCGAAGTCGAGCCGCCACGGTCCGGCATGCACCCTGCAATGCCGGGCAGCAAGGCGCAAGACACTGCGAGGATGACGAGCCGCTTCAGCACTCCGCCCCCTCCCTGCTCCGTCTAACACTCTTGGGCGTAACCCGCAACGCCTACGCCCGGTCCCTGCCCGAGTCTACCTCACGCGGCGTTGTCGGGTTGACGCCCGGGTTAGACGGCGCTCATCGATGAAATCGCGCTGCATGCCTGAGCCTGAGTTGCCCACACGCGCCGTGCACATCCAGCCCCTGCGTGTCACGGACGCCCGCCTCGACGCCGCCGAGGGTGAGGGTTTCACGCATACGATGCAGATCGCGATCACGGGCAATCGGCAACGACGTACGCTCAGGCACTGGATTCCATCTCATGAGGTTCACCCGCCCGCCCCCGCCCGTAAACCACTTCGTGAGCTGGCGCACGTCCGACCGGGCGTCATTTAGGCCGGGGAACACGAGATAGGCGTAGGTGACGGGGCGGTTGTGCCGCAACGACCAGTCCGTGGCGGCAGCGACCACGTCGTCGACGTGGTGTCGTGACGTGCCCGGCATCAGACGGTGGCGCACATCATCACGGGTGGCGTGCAGGGAGATCGTGAGGTTGAACTTCATGTGCACGTCCCGCAGCTGCTTTAGTCCCGCCGGGCCTCCGATGGTCGAGATCGTCATTCCCGATGTGGGCAGGGCAAGACCTTGCCGATCCCTGAGTATCCGCATCGACTTCAAGACCGCCTCGAGGTTCATGAGTGGCTCGCCGACGCCCATGTAGACGACCCGGTTCACCCCCGGCCCCAGCGCCATGACCTGCTCCACAATCTCGCCTGCCGAGAGGTCCCTGACGAGGCCGTTGGCTCCGGATGCGCAAAACGAGCACCCGACGGCGCAACCAGCTTGCGTGGAGACGCAGGCCGTCGCCCCTGTACGCCGCTTGATGCGAACCGCCTCTACTGCAGCTCCGGCAGCGCCATCAAGCTCGAAGAGGTACTTCGACGACATGCGCCCTCGCTCGACGGACACAGCCCGAAGCCGCGGGGCAACCGAATCCCCGAGATGCACCAGAACGTCGTCACTCGCTGGGCTTCGGTCTGCGTAGAGCGACTTGAACAGGCTTCTGGCGTCCGGCTCTGAGCCGAACAGATCGATAAGCTCCTCAATCTCGAAATCGTACGGACTTGTGGGCACGTTGATGCGCATGATGACTCCTCTGGATGAGGGTCATCACCGAGCGCGCAAGCGGGCGCACGCACATAAGCGTGCACGGCAGTGACCGATCGCGCGCAGGGCGACGACCGGTCAGTATCGGTTGGTAACGAGGATCGCAGCCCGATAAGCGGGGGCGTGCGAAGAGAGATGGCGGCTCATGTTCGACTCCTGGGGGTACGCCGAAAGAGACCCTGGTCTCAGGGTCCCGTCTGCCGCCAGCAGTTGGCGGCCAGCGTACTAGCGGAGTCGACCGGACGGCATCAAAGCATCCTCCAGTGAAGTGAGCCATTCAGAACGCTCAGTATAGCGCGAGGTGTCGAGCGCCCGTCTAACGCCCGGCGGATGAGCGGCGGCCCACCCGCTCG
>DASSAH010000309.1:0-1922 GCA_035685585.1 Coriobacteriia bacterium | reverse complement strand
CTTCTGTCCGCTCCGCATGCTCTCGCGTCGCTCGGCGCCGACCATGAGGCCGTTGTCGTCCGTGGTCCGGAGGGGGTGACGACCGTGCCCCTGGCTGATTCCGCGAGATACGTGGTCCCCGGCCATGTGGGGGATGTCGTGGTCGAGGTCAAAGACGGCGCTGTCCGCATCGTGGCGGCGGACTGCCCGGACCATGTGTGCGTGCGAATGGGCTCGGGCGGTCCCGGTCGTCCGCTGATCTGCGCGCCGAACGGCGTGAGCGTACTTACGGTCGCTGACGATGCAAAGGAATTCGATGCGCTCTCGCGCTGACACGAGCGCCTCGCACGTCCTGCCTGCGGCCGTGCTTCTCGCAATCGCGGTGGTGATCGGGTATGCGGAAAGCGTACTCCTTCCTCCGCTCCCCGTGCCGGGAATCAGGCTCGGATTGG
Source organism: Coriobacteriia bacterium (assembly GCA_035685585.1). Taxonomy (GTDB): domain Bacteria; phylum Actinomycetota; class Coriobacteriia; order Anaerosomatales; family SLCP01; genus DASSAH01. Next base: position 1,491 of record DASSAH010000309.1, on the reverse strand, counting down.
CGAACGTCGCCGTGATCGTCGCGCTCGCGACTATCGGTGTCTCCGCGGCAGTCACCGTGTCCATCGGACGCGTCGTCCTCGTCGCCCTGGCTACGGGCACGCTGGGCGGCCCGGTGTTCGCCCTGTCGCTCGCGGGTGCGTTCGCGTCGCTCCTCGCGATGGAATCCCTCCGGCGCGCTGGCGGTCGCTTTTCGGTCGTCGGGTGGTCGGTCGCGGGATCGGCAGCGCACGTGACGGCGCAGGTCGCGGTCTGCGCCGTCATCATCGAATCGGCGGCCGTCCTCGCGCTTCTGCCGGTTGCTCTAGGTGTAAGCATCCCTCTCGGACTCGGCATCGGTCACGCTGCGAGTCTGCTTGTCTCCCGCGTAGGTGGCATGTCTGTCACGGTCGCAGGAAGACAAGAGGGGGTGGCGCATTGGCGCCAAGAATCGTCGGACCGGGTGTGACGTCCCGGCAAGCCGTACTTTCGGGGCGACCCGACACGCTCTCAGACTCGGCGTTGTTGTCCTTGCTCATCGGCGGAGATGACGACGATCGCGCCCGCGTCTTGCTCGCCCGGCATCCGGTGCGGGACGGACTGTGGCGCGTGAGCGCCGAGGATCTGTTCGCGGTCCCAGGGGTCGGCCCCGCCGCGGCATCCCGGGTTCTCGCGTGTCTGGAGATGAGCCGCAGAGCCGGGGCGTGGCGGACGGAACCCAGACCGGCGGTCTCCACCCCCGAGGACGTGGTCGCGCTGTGCGGACCGCAGCTCCGTGGCGCCGATAGGGAGCACTTCTGGGCGCTCGCCCTCAACACGAAGAACCACGTGCTGCGGGTGGTCGAAGTGTCGATAGGGAGTCTGAACGCGTCGATCGTCCATCCGCGTGAACTCTTCAAAGAGGCGGTGAGGCTTTCAGCGGCCTCGGTCGTCGTGGTCCACAACCATCCGAGCGGCGACCCCACGCCGTCAGGCGCCGACATCCAGCTGACCCGGCGGCTCGTGAAGGCGGGCGACGTCCTCGGCATCGAGCTGCTCGATCACGTCGTGATAGGCGACGGGGGGTCGCACAGCAGTCTGCGGGAGATGGGCCTCATGTGACCGGACCGCATCCCTCGTAACGTTCTCGCAACTGGACGGCGTACGGCACGAGCAGCCGCTATGCTACACTTGTGCGGTTCTGGACCCGCACTTCACGTCGGAGTGGCCCGTGTCATCCGGCGGCATGCGATCGCCTACTCAGCGGACGACCCGCGCGAGCGGGCGGTGTGTCTACTGAGAGGAGCCCGTGCGACAGTGTCGCTCGTCGATATGCTGTTCAACTCATGGGGCGGCGATATGGCCGTCGATCTCGGGACCGCGAACACGCTCGTTTCAGTGCGCGGTCGCGGCATCGTGCTCATCGAGCCATCTGTCGTGGCCGTCGAAAGGGAAACGAAGCGCGTGCTGGCGGTAGGGATTGACGCCAAGCGGATGATTGGGCGCACTCCCGGTAGCATCGTCGCCATCAGGCC
>DASSAH010000308.1:0-2720 GCA_035685585.1 Coriobacteriia bacterium | reverse complement strand
GCCGACGAGCGCCGTCTTACCGGCGCCGGTCTCACCTGTCAGCACCGTCATGCCCGCACCGAACTCGATCCAGACCTCGTCGATGAGTGCGAGACCGCGGACGTGAAGCTCTTCGAGCACCGTCATCCTCCGAGGAACTCGGCGCGACACACCTCGTAGAAGTCCCGGCCGTCGAGCTTCACGAGCAGCACGTCATGCTCGCCTCGGACCACCGTGACCGCACGTATGCCACGCGTGCCGGGCACGAGCTCGCCATCGACCGCCACGCACGCCTCTCGCCGGTGAGGGTCGGCGAGCCGCACCTCTATCCGATCGGACGGGCCGACCACGAGCGCGCGTGTCGCGATCGTGTGCGGAGCGACGGGGAGCACGACCGCGCACGCTACCTCAGGTGACACGATTGGGCCGCCAGCCGACAGGGCGTACGCGGTGGAACCGGTCGAGGTGGCCGTTATCACACCGTCGCACCGCACACGCGCGAAGAGCACATCGTTGATGGCGATGTCGGCGTCTATCACGCGAGTCGAGGTGGCGCGGCCGACATAGACCTCGTTGAGCGCGCGGTACACCCCGACGGTACTCCGCGCGTCATGGATCGTCGCCGACAAGGTCGAACGCCGTTCGATCCGGCCCTCCCCCGCGAGCGCCGAGGTGAGGGCCTCCTTCACGCGATCCGGGCCGGTGCCCGCCATGAACCCGAGCCGCCCGAGATTCACGCCGAGAATCGGAACTTCGACGGGGCCCAGCACATGCACGGCTTTCAGGATGGTACCGTCACCGCCGAGCGCCACCACGAGCGCCGGCCTTTCCCCCTCAGACGCCGGGGCGGCGAAGGAGTCCAGCCCGCAGCGGCCGGCGTCCTCGGCCGTGAGTATCGGCTCGAAACCCGCTGACGAGAGCCATGCGGCGAGGTCGACAGCGGCGTTCACCGCGGCCTTGTTCGACACGTTCGGGACGAGCAGTACGCGCACGGTCACTCTCCTAGGCTGACGTGCGCCCCGGCGACGACGTCGCGGGGCGCGACCGGCGCCGCGTCCCCCTCGCGTGCGGCCCACAACCAGAACTCTATGTTACCCGCAGGCCCCCGAAGCGGCGACCACGTCAGTCCACGCACGACGAGCCCGCTCGCGCGCACCGCCTCCACCACCGATTCGAGCACCTGCTCATGCACCGCCCGGTCACGCACCACGCCCCTCTTTCCCACACGGTCCTTACCCGCCTCGAACTGAGGCTTGACCAGCGCCAGCAGGTGCCCGCTCTCCACAAGCTGCGAGACCACATTCGGCACGACCTTGCCCAGGCCGACGAAGGACACGTCGACAACAGCAAGATCGAACCGCTCCCCGAGCGCGCCCGGCTCGACTTCGCGAATGTTGGTGCGCTCGACGACCGTGACACGCTCGTCCTGCCTGAGGCTCCAGGACAGCTGGCCGTACCCCACATCGAGCGCGGTCACAGAACGCGCTCCTCTCTGGAGGAGACAGTCGGTGAATCCGCCGGTGGAAGCGCCCACGTCAAGCGCCCGCACCCCCTCGACCTCGAGCCCGAACACGTCGAGAGCGCTCGCCAGCTTGTCTCCGCCGCGCGAGACGTACCTCCGCCGCTTGACGCATTCGAGCGGCGCCGCGGAATCGATCAGCTGACCGGCTTTGCGCACCGGTTGGCCGGCCACACGCACCTCGCCGGCCATGATCGCCGCTCGCGCCTGTTCGCGCGAGGGGAACAGGCCACGCTCAACGAGCGCGGCGTCTGCTCGTCGCCGGACCATGGCCGCCCCTCGCCTTCACCGCGCGAACTGGCAGTCCCGAGAGCCTGCCAAGCACCGCTCCCCGGATTCCCTCGGCGTTCAGTCCGACCTCGGCAAGAAGCCGGTCCATCGCGCCGTGCGTCACGAAGCAGTCGGGTATGGACAGGCGCAGTACGCTCACGTCGATGCCGAGGTCGGACAACGCCTCAAGCACCGCGGCCCCGACGCCGCCGACGCCGGTGTTCTCCTCCACCGTCACGATGAGCGGATGTGTTGCCGCGGCCCACGCGACCGTCTCGAAATCGAGCGGCTTGATCCACCGCAGGTTCACCACGCTCGCAGCGACTCCGTCGGCCTCGAGCAGGTCCGCAGCCGCCTGCGCGGCCCCGACCATGCGGCCGGCAGCGAGCAGCGCCACGTCACTCCCGCGCCGGCGCACCTCCGCCGCGCCCGCCTCGTAGACGACCGGCTCGGATGGCGCCGCCAGCCCGATTCCCGTGCCTCGGGGGTAGCGGATCGCGACCGGGCCGTCGGCGTTGAGCGCGGTCCGTAGCATGTTCGCCAGCTCGACCTCATCGGCCGGCGCGAGCACCATGAGGTTCGGCACCGAACGCAGGTACGTGAGATCGAACACGCCGTGGTGAGTCGGCCCGTCCTCGCCGACGAGACCCGCGCGGTCGAGGCAGAACACCACGTGCAGGTTTTGCAGCGCCACGTCCATGATGAGCTGGTCGTAGGCCCGCTGGAGGAAGGTCGAGTAGATCGCGACCACCGGCACCCTGCCACCAGCGGCCAGTCCCGCCGCGAGTCCGACCGCGTGCTGCTCGGCGATGCCGACATCGAAGAAGCAGTCCGGATAGGCCGCCGCGAACGCATCAAGCCCCGTCCCGGACGGCATGGCGGCCGTGATCGCGACGATCCGCTCATCGCGAGCTGCTTCACGGACGAGCGCGCGGCCGAACGCCTCGGTGTA
>DASSAH010000307.1:0-4038 GCA_035685585.1 Coriobacteriia bacterium | reverse complement strand
ATGATCTCCCGAAGCCTCTCAGTGAGCACGCGTCCCCGCTGGTATGCCTTGTCGCGATGGACGATGAACGAGAGCGCGTCGACCACTTTGCCCGCGAGCAGGATGTCGAGCTTCACCAGTTTGCTCGGCCGATAACCGATGAACTCGTAGTCCAGACTCGCGTAACCGCGGGTGCGACTCTTGAGCTGGTCGAAGAAGTCCAATATGAGCTCGGAGAGTGGGATGTCGTAGTGCATCTCGACGGTGGTCGCCGAGAGATATTGCATGTCCTTGAAGGTCGCGCGGCGGCTCTCGGAGAGCTCCATAACCGCGCCTACGTACTCCGGAGGGACGAGGACGGTCGCCCGCAGGTACGGCTCTTCGACCCGTTCGATGGCGCCAGCGGCGGGCATGTCCTGCGGGGAATGGACGATCACTTCCTCGCCGCCTGTCGTGAACACGTGGTATTCGACGCTCGGGGCGGTCGCGAGGAGCTCCAGGTCGAACTCACGCTCCAGCCGCTCCTTGATGACTTCCATATGCAGAAGGCCGAGGAATCCGACTCGGAAGCCGAAACCGAGCGCGTGACTGCTTTCCGGTTCATACCTGAGAGCGGGGTCGTTGAGCTGGAGCCGGTCGAGCGCGTCGCGCAACTCAGGGTACTGGTCTCCCTCTATCGGGAAGAGGCCCGTGAAGACCATCGGCTTGACCTCCCGGTATCCCGGGAGGGGCTTGGCGGCACCGTGTTTCGCCAGCGTCACGGTGTCCCCCACTTTCACCAGCGAGGGGTCCTTGAGGCCGGTGACGACATAGCCGACCTCGCCGAACTCAAGACTCTCGACGGGTGTGTTCGCCGGCAGGCGCACACCCACCTCTTCGACGTCGGTGACCGTGTCGGTGGCCATCATGCGGACCCGCATGCCCCGCGACACCCTGCCGTCCACGACGCGCACAAGTGCGACGACCCCGCGGTAGGTGTCGAAGTACGAATCGAAGATGAGCGCCTTAAGAGGACCGTCGGAATCGCCCTCGGGCGGTGGGATGCGGGCGATGACCGCGTCGAGCGCTTCTCGCACTCCCTCTCCCGTCTTGCCGCTCGTCAGGACGGCTTCGTCCGCGGGAACCGCCAACCCTTCCTCGATCTCGCGCCTGACCCGTTCGGGGTCCGCGGCGGGCAGATCGATCTTGTTGATGAGCGGGATGATCTCGAGGCCGGCATTCATCGCCATCATCGCGTTGGCCACCGTCTGCGCCTCGACACCTTGGGCTGCATCGACGACGAGCAGCACGCCCTCGCACGCCTGGAGCGACCGGGAGACCTCGTAGGTGAAGTCGACATGTCCCGGCGTATCGATAAGGTTCAGTTGGTACGTCTGGCCATCGGCGGCCGTGTAGCCGACCCGCACCGCCTGCGCCTTGATGGTGATTCCCCGCTCACGCTCGATGTCCATGGTGTCGAGCACCTGGTCGACCATGTCCCGGTCGGCCACCGCATGCGTAAGTTCGAGCACACGGTCGGCAAGGGTCGACTTCCCGTGGTCGATGTGGGCGATGATCGAGAAGTTCCTGATGTGTGATGCCTGGCTCATGTCTGCGAGAGTGTAACAGTGTGCCGTAGGGGACGCATGCGCGGCGAGGGACTCCTGGCCGTACCTGGGCGCACGCGTGCGCTCGATGTCCCGGAAATGACCTACCGCCCGCGCGCTCGGGACGGACAGACGGACGTCTTCCGGCCGAGTGACCCTGTGTGGTAGACTAGCGCGGTTCGTCCGCACCCCACTGCGACGCGAACACCGTCGTTGAAACGAGAGGATCTGCATCGGTGGCCAATATCAAGAGCCAGAAGAAGCGCGTGCTGACCAACGCAAAGGCGCATGAGCGCAACAAGGCCGTCAAGTCTGAGATCAAGACGGCGGTCAGGAAGGTTGACGCCGCGATTGCCGCCGGTGACACGGATTCGGCCGAGGCGGCCGCCCGTCACGCCTCGCGCCTCCTCGACAGGGCCGCTAACAAGGGTGTCATCCACAAGAACCAGGCGGCGAACCGCAAGTCCGGTCTCATCAAGCGCGCGTCCGAGGCCGCCCGCTAGCGCCACAGAGTTCGAGGATCCAGAGCTCGAAGACGAGCCGGGGCTCCCGGCTCGTCTTCATATCCGCCTCACCGGCGGCCGCGGCACGCAGCGCATCCACAAGCTCGGCCATCGAAAAGCGGTCGGCCTGCACGATGAGTCCGCTTGTCCGCCAACCGAGAACGCCGCTCTCGGTTTCCAGAAGCCTTCTCGCGGACCTCTCTCCGTCGCGGTCCACGAGAGCTCGTGCGGAGATCAGGTCCCGCACCTGACGCACACTCATCGCATGTATGCGATGGATCGACTCACCGCTGTCCACGAGCCTCGCGAGCGTCGCCAGAGCCGATCCGCAGTCCCTCGCGCCGAGCGCGTCGAGGAAGTCGAACACGGATGTCGGCGCGCTCGACGACGTGACCTCCTCGATCACCTCTCGGGAGATGACGGTGGCGTCGCCGGCGTACGAGATCACCTTGTCGATCTCGACAGACAGCCGACGAAGGTCCCTGCCGACTCTCCGCACGAGCGTCCCGGCCCCGTCAAGCCCGACCTGCTTCCCACGCTCCGCGAACATCCGCACCACGGCACGCGGGTACTCGCCTCGTGCGGGCGGCCTGTACTCCGCGACGCCGCCGAGGGCGTCCACCGCCTTGTAGATGCGCGTGTTGCGCGCGGCCTTTGTCGCGACCAGGACGAGGGTTGTCGACGGACTCGGGTCGGCGGCGTACTCCGCGAGGATCCGCAGGTCGGCCGTGCTCATCCGGTCGGCACGGCGCACGAGAACGAGGCGACGCTCCGCGAAAGACGGCACGGTGTTGGCTACGGTGATGATCTCCGCGACCGAGGCCGTCTGACCGTCGAAGACCGTGCGGTTGAAGTCGAGGTCGGCAACCGCGGCGAACGCGTTCGTCAGACGGTCGACCGCCTGCTCCAACAGGTACTCCTCCGAACCGTATATGAGGTACACCGGCTTGAGCTGTGTGACGTCCGGCCCACTCATCCCTATCTCCTGTCCGTAAAAGCGCCTCTCGCAACAGTCGGCCACAGACGGCTTGGCTCCCGATTGTCCCACACCCTATTGAAGTCGAGATGTCTCGATCGGTACGGAGGACGAATCCCTCGGCGGACAACCGGATGCTCAGTCGGCCATGCCGATCGGTCCGGGCGATCATCGCCCCTGATTGACGGAGCAGTTCAAGAATGTCCGCGTCCGGATGACCGAAATCGTTCGGCTGACCAACACTGATGAGCGCAACGCTCGGTGACCAGATGTTCAGCGCCTCAGGCGTAAGCCCGTTGACGCTCCCATGATGCGGCACCTTCAGGACGTCGATCTCACTGAGCCGCCCATCGCGCCGCAACGCGTCCCAGACCGCTTGCTCCGCGTCACCTGTGAGCAGCGCGCTGAACGAACCGCGACGGACCTCCAGCACCACACTCGTGTCGTTGGTCGAAAGGGAGGAATCGGCGGCTTCGGGCCACAGTACGTTGAGTTCGGTTGCCCCAAGAACGAGCTGGTCGCCCGCTCGGACAGTCGTCACAGGAGCACCGCCGGTTCCAGCGCCGAGCAGATCTTCCGCCTCTTCCAGCGCGGCCGCGAACGCGTCCTCGGCCGCGGTGGCCGGGATGATGATGCGGCCGACTCGGGCGAGGCCCGCCACACCGGCGATTCCGCCGGTGTGATCGGCATGATCGTGTGTCAGGACGATCGCGTCGAGCATCCGCACCCCCTCGCGAGTGAGTGCCGTTCGTAGCACCTCGGGGTCGGGTCCGGTGTCGACAAGAATCGCTCCCGCCGCGTCCTCCACAAGAATGGCGTCACCCTGGCCGACGTCGAGCACCGTCACGCGAGGCTCGTGCGACCCGGGGAAGCCCAGGGCTACCGCGGCGGCCAGAGCCACGACCGCGCTCCCCGCAATGAGCGCGCGCCCTCTGGACGGCGGCGCTGGCCACCACGTCCACAGGCACGCACCTCCGAGCACGCTTGCTGCCGC
>DASSAH010000306.1:0-2742 GCA_035685585.1 Coriobacteriia bacterium | reverse complement strand
CGCTCCCGAGCCCGGAGCCGACGTGCTCACCGACGTGATGGCTCGACTCGCTGTCGCCGTTGACGGGATGCGCGTGAGCGGCACGGACGGGCTCCGCGCCGAGGTTGAGCGTCTCGTCATGCAGGGAGACCGGGACTCGATCGCCCGCGCGCGATCCCTTGTCGCGAGCGCGGAGGCCGTGAGGCTGTCGGGCCTCGACCCGTCGCTGGCCGCCGCTGTTGCTGACGTCGCCCGGTCGGTGCGGGACACGCCGTTTCGCGAGGGACCGCGGTCCGACGCCGTGCGCGCGGCAGCCGGTGACAGCGGCGCGCCGGGAGATGCCGTCGTCGTCCGCGAGTTCCAGCGGGACCCCACGCTGGATGTGAGCGCTGCTGACGTGGCGGCGAGCGAGCTGCTTCCCGCCCGGGTGCTGCGCCTGCATGGTGTGGGGGACCCGCCAGCGCTGCACTGGCCGACCGCCGAAGGTCGAGGCGCGGTCACGGCGGACGTGTGGCTCGGATACCGCCGCGACGACGGGACCGCGTTCTGGCTTGCGGGCCAGGCCGGCGATGTCGCGCTTGTCGACGCGTCGGTCCATGGCTGGGCGTACACGACGGTTCGCGCCGCCCTCGTCGACGCCTCGCGATGCGGGCGTGTCCTCGCGCACCTCTCGGCGGAGTGACCTCGTGAGTCGCGGTGACCGGACACTTCTCGAACAGGTGAGCGGGGTACCCGACGAGCCCGGTGTGTACCTGTGGAAGGGAGAGGGCGGACAGGTCCTCTACGTCGGCAAGGCGAAGTCGCTTCGCAAGCGGATGCGGCAGTACGTGCTCGGTCAGGACGAGAGGGAGAGCGTCCCGCTGCTTATGGCGCAGGTCGTCTCGTTCGACTACGTCGTGACCGGCAACGAGGTCGAGAGTCTCATCCTCGAGAAGAACCTCATACGCCAGTTCGGGCCGCCGTTCAATGTGGACTACCGGGACGACAAGTCGTACCCGTTCATCGCCGTCACCGTCGCGGACCCGTACCCGGCCATCAAGTTCACCCGCGAGAAGCACAGGGCCGGCACGCGCTACTTCGGGCCGTACACGGACGCTCGCGCCGCTCGGGAGACCATCGACGTGGTGCGTCGCATCTACCCGATCTGCAGCGCCCAGTGTGTTGAGTGGAAGCGCGTCAACGCCAGCGGAGGTGCCCCGACCGGGAAGGCGTGCTTCGACTACAACGTGGGGAAGGGGCCCGGTCCCTGTGTGGGCGCCGTGACCCAGCTCGAATACGCCGGGAACGTGTCGAAGGTGATTGCGTTCCTCCAAGGCCGTCATCGCGGTGTCGCCGACGAACTCGAGCGTCGCATGCGCAAGGCGGCCGCGGACCTCGACTACGAACGAGCGGCGCGCTTCCGAAACCAGCTCGACGCGGTGTGCCGCATCGAGCAACGCCAAACGGTCGTGTCGTCGCGCCCCCTTGAGATCGATGTCGCCGGGTTCTTCCGCGAGGAGACCATCACGGGAGTGCACCTGTTCGTGGTCAGGGAGGGGCGCGTGCTCATCGGGAACGAGTTCGTCCTGGACAAGGGTCTTGATGTCCCGATGGTCGAGCTCGTCGAGGGATTCCTTCTGCGCTACTACGACGACGCCGGACACGTGCCACGCGAGATCGTCCTTCCCACCCTGCCGGGGAGCGCACGCGCGCTCGAGGAGTGGCTGAGCGGCCAGCGGGGGAGCGCGGTGCGCCTCGTGGAACCGCAGCGTGGCGAGAAGCGACGGCTCCTGGAACTTGCCGAGGTCAATGCTCGGCACACGCTCATGCGCCACAAGGTCCGCACCAGATACGACGACGAACGTCTGAACCGCGCCCTGCTCGAGTTGGAGAGCGCGCTTTCGTTGCCGAGAAGTCCGCTTCGCATCGAGTGTTACGACATCTCGACCCTCTACGGGCGCCACTCGGTCGGCTCGATGGCCGTGTTCACGAACGGCAAGGCGGATTCCTCGGCGTACCGGCGCTTCCGGGTGAAGCTACCCGAAGGTTCGCAGGACGATGCCGCGATGATGGCCGAGGTGCTGCGCCGCAGGTTCGACCCTGGCCGCGCCGCAGACGAGCGCTTCGCGGCCGCTCTGCCCGACCTCGTCATCGTCGACGGCGGCACTTCCCAGCTGGTCGCGGCGCGCGCGGCGCTCGCCAGCGCCGGAGCGGCCGACATACCGGTGGCGGCGCTCTCCAAGCGCGAAGAGGAACTGTGGCTGCCGGGTCAGGACAGGCCGCTCGTCCTGCCGGCCGGCTCGGCCTCGCTCTATCTCGTCAAGCGGATCCGTGACGAGGCCCACCGCTTCGCCGTGACCTACCACCGAACACTGCGCGGTCGCGCGATGAAGGCGAGCGTGCTCGACGACATCCCCGGAGTGGGGCCCACGCGCAAACGTCTGTTGCTCAAGGCGTTCGGATCGGTCAAGCGCCTGAGGGATGCGGAGGTCGATGAGGTCGCATCGGTGCCCGGGATACCGCGTGAGGTGGCGATAGACGTCGTCGCGGCCCTCCGCTCGCACAACGACGCCGGCGGGCGGCCGTCGTGAGGCGGGTATACTCACGTCACGTGGGACGAGTTCCGAGGGAGACGGTGTCCGGATGAGGTTCGCGCTGCGTCTCGTCATCTCCGCGGTGGTGATCTTTGGTGTCGCCTACCTGTCGCGCGGAGAGCTTCTGGTAGTCGACGGAGCGCTCGCCGCGGTCTGGGCCGCGCTCGTCCTGGCCGCCGTGAACGCATTC
>DASSAH010000305.1:0-2629 GCA_035685585.1 Coriobacteriia bacterium | reverse complement strand
TATATCAGCAGACTGCGAGCCGTCCACTCGTCCGGCGGCTCGATGCCAAGCAGGTCGAGGACGGTGGGCGCCACGTCAGGAAGCATCCCGCCGCGGACAAGGGCGCGCACCCTGTCATCGATGACGATGAGCGGAACCTCGGCGGACGTGTGGGCCGTGAACGGGCGCGTACCGTCCGCATCGAGCATGCGCTCGGCGTTGCCGTGGTCGGCGGTCACGACAAGGGCGCCAGCACGACGCTCCACAGCCGCGACCACCTTCCCGAGACTCTCGTCAACTACTTCGACGGCCTTGACCGCCGCGGCCAGGACCCCCGTGTGCCCGACCATGTCGCAGTTCGCGTAGTTGACGATGTAGACGTCAGCACGGCCTTCGTCGATGGCCGCCACGAGTTCCGCGGTCACCTCAGGAGCGCTCATCTCCGGCTGGAGGTCGTACGTCGCCACGTGGGGACTGGGTACCAGCACGCGCTCCTCGCCGCGTTTCGGCGCCTCCACCCCGCCGTTCAAGAAGAACGTGACATGCGCGTACTTCTCGGTCTCTGCGATATGCAATTGCCGAAGCCCGTTCGCGGCGAGCACATCGGCGAGCACGCACGCGGGCAGGTCCTTCTCGAAGGCGACGGGTGCGGGGAGCTTCGGGTCGTACTCCGTCAGGCTGACGAAGTGGACAGCGGGGCACCGAGTTCGCGGGAATCCCGCGAACTCCGGGTCCACGAAGGCACGCGTGAGCTGCCGGGCACGATCGGGACGGAAGTTGAAAAAGATGACCGCGTCCCCATCGCACACACGGCCTACGGGGAGGTGGCCATCCATGATCACCGTCGGCGCGACGAACTCATCGGTGACACCAGCCGCATACGACGCCTCGACGGCCTCACGAGCGTTGGCCGCCTGAACTCCCTGCCCTACCACGAGCGCGTTCCACGCCTTCTCGACACGCTCCCACCGGTTGTCGCGGTCCATCGCCCAGTAGCGTCCCATCACACTGGCGACCCGCCCCTGGCGTTCGGCGCCCACCCCCAAGAACGACTCGAGGTCCTCGATGAACCCCGCGCCTGAGTCTGGTGCCACGTCCCGACCGTCGAGGAAGCAGTGAACGAAGATGCGCTCCGCCCCCCGCGCGCGCGCCAGGCGGACGAGCGCGTACAGGTGCTCCCTGTGGCTGTGGACGCCGCCATCCGAGAGGAGCCCCATCAGGTGCACCGCCCCTTGAGTCGCCAGAGCGGCGTCGATGGCGGCGATGAGCGCTTCGTTGCGAAAGAACGACCCGTCCTCTATCGCGCGCGAGATGCGTGTCAGCTCCTGGTAGACGACGCGACCAGCCCCGATGGCCAGATGCCCGACCTCCGAGTTCCCCATCTGCCCCGCAGGGAGTCCCACGGCCTCTCCCGATGCTACGAGCCTCGTATTCGGCCATCGAGCGAACAGGCCATCGAGCACCGGCGTGTGTGCGGCCGCGATGGCGTTGCCCGGCCCGGGCGGCGCAACTCCGTAGCCGTCCATGATGACCACACAGAGCGGCAAGCCGGTTCCCGTCACCGGGCGGCCTCGCAGATGTCGGCGAAGGACTCCGCATCGAGCGAGGCGCCGCCCACGAGCGCACCGTCGATGTCGGGCTCGGCGAAGAACAGCGCGGCGTTCTCCGGCTTGACCGAGCCACCGTAGAGGATGCGTGCGGAGATCGCGGTTGGCTGCCCGAACATCGCGCCGATGGTTGCTCTGATCGAGCGCGTCACGTCGTTGGCCCCTTCCGGTGTCGGCGTGCGACCGGTGCCTATCGCCCAGATCGGCTCGTAGGCGACGACGAGCCGGGACGCGTCTTCGGCGGTGATCCCGTCGAGTGCCGCACGCACCTGCGAGCGGACGAACGGCTCTGTCTCGTCGGCCTCTCGAACGGCGAGCGGCTCCCCGACGCACACGATCGGCGTCATCCCGGCGCCGAACACCGCCCTGACCTTCCTGTTCACCGTTTCGTCCGTGTCGCCGAAGTACTCGCGGCGCTCCGAGTGCCCGGCGATCACGTACCGGCATCGAAGGTCTACGAGCATGCCTGTCGAGACAGCGCCCGTACGCGCGCCGTCGGTCTCCCAGTGCACGTCCTGCGCGCCAAGAGCGATCAGAAGACGGTCGAGTTCGATGACCGTCGAGACACTCTTGAGCGCCGTGAACGACGGACACACGACGATCTCGACTTCGCGCCAGAACTCCGCCACGAGCGGTTCGATGTTCTGCGTCAGGATGGCACCCTCGCCAGCCGTCTTGTTCATCTTCCAGTTACCCGCGACCATCGGGTGACGAGCCATCCGGTCCTCCCTATCTATCCATCAACGCGTCGATGCCCGGCAGCGCCGATCCCTCGAGAAGCTTCATCGACGCGCCTCCGCCAGTGGAGACGAACGTCACGCGCTCCTCGAGTCCGAACTTCTTGAGGGCGGCCACCGAGTCACCCCCTCCGACGATCGAGACCGCTCGGTTGTTGCGCGCGACGGCCGCTGCAAGCTCCCGGGTCCCGGCCTCGAACGGCCGTGTCTCGAACACACCCATCGGGCCGTTCCAGAAGATGGTCCGCGCATCGGCGATGGCGGCTTTGAACAGCTCGATACTCGTCGGCCCGATATCGAGCCCCA
>DASSAH010000304.1:0-2480 GCA_035685585.1 Coriobacteriia bacterium | reverse complement strand
CCGCGACCGCAGAGGGCTGAAGATCCACCACGCGGACGTCGCGGCGTTCAGACAAGCTCTCGCCCAAGCCTTTGACGACCTCGCGGAGCGCTACTACCTCCACATGAAGGGTGAACCTAAGGTCAACATCACTCGAGACAGCATCCGCGTGAGATTCGACATCGACAAGGAAGAGTAACGCTCCAGCGGAGCCGCTTGGCTATAATGGTGGCCCATCGCAATACCGAAACACTGGGTGCGGATGCACAACGCCGCCGCAGCAGAGTCGATCCGCCCAGGGAAGTACCGATCGCAGCCCAGGTCGCAGCAGTGACGCATGCAGAGGAGCACCAGTGGAAGTACTCAAGGTCTCCAGCAAGTCCAGCCCTAACTCCGTCGCCGGCGCACTGGCCGGCATCATCAGGGAGCAGGGTCCGGTCGAGATTCAGACTGTCGGCGCTGGCGCCCTCAACCAAGCCGTCAAGGCGATTGCCATCGCGCGCGGCTTCATCGCCCCTTCGGGCATCGAACTCGTCTGTATTCCCGCGTTCGCCGACATCCTCATAGACGGCGAGGAGCGGACGGCTATTCGTCTTCTCGTCGAACCGCGGGACATGCGCCGCTAGGAGACGCCGTGGACGTGCGCTTTGACCTGCACGCACACACCACGGCTTCGGACGGCACCTCATCGCCGGCGGACCTTGTCCGACGCGCGGCTCGCCTGGGCTTAGCGGCCGTCGCGATCACCGATCACGATTCGGTTGAGGGGGTCTCCGAGGCCCTTGCGACCGCTCGTGCCGAGTGCCCCTCACTCACCGTCGTACCCGGCGTCGAGCTGTCCGCCGTGGCCGACGGGCGCGACGTCCACATCCTCGGGTACTTCGTCGACCACGAGAACGCGGTGCTCCGGGCGCACCTGGCCGACCTTCGCCGAGCGCGCCTTAATCGCGCTGAGAGCATCGTCGACGCCCTCGCCGCGGCAGGGTACCGTGTCTCACTCGATCGCGTACTCTCGCTCTCGGACGGCGGAGCGGTCGGGCGCTCGCACGTCGCTCGGGCGCTCGTCGACGAGGGACACGCCGAGGACGTCTCGGACGCCTTTCACCGTCTGCTCGGAAGGGGCCGCCCGTTCTACGTGCCCAAAGACGTTCGCACCCCCTCGGAAGCGCTTCGTGTCGTCGCGGATTCGGGCGGAATCCCTGTCCTCGCTCATCCTGCGGTCACCGCCATCGACGACCTCATCCCGCAGCTCGTCCATGAGGGTCTGGGGGGACTCGAAGCGTATCACCCGAATCACGGACCGGAAGATGAGGAGCGCTACCTCGGACTCGCCGCGCGCCTCGGACTCCTCGTGACCGGAGGGAGCGACTACCACGGGGAGCTCGCACCGACTCCCGCGCTCGGGTCGCTCGAGATGCCCGCGAAGGTCCTCTCAGCACTGCTCGAGGCGGGATCCTCCCTGCGCCGCTGAGAGCGGGGAAGGCCAGCACCCGGCGGTCAGGGGCGACCCGCGCCGGCGTACGCGCGCATGCTACACTCGTCCGGCTATGGGCGACACATTCCTGGTCCGCACCTTCGGGTGTCAGATGAACAAGCACGACTCCGAGCGCGTGTCCGGCCTGCTGCGCGCGTCCGGTATGACACCGGCCGCTGACGCCGCCGCGGCCGACGTGATCGTCTTCATGACGTGCTGCGTCCGCGAAAGCGCGGACGAGCGCCTCTACGGACAGGTGGCGTCGTTGAAGGCGGCGGCGCGTGCTCGCAGGCGCGGACCGCTCGTCGCGGTTGGAGGATGCATCGGCCAACGTGACGGGGACGCGCTCCTGGCCAGGTTGCCTCAGGCCGATGTGGTCTTCGGCACTCACAACCTCGCGCGCCTGCCGTCACTCCTGGAGGCGGCTCGCGACGCGCGTGCTCCCGTCGTGGAGATTGTCGACTCATCGACCGAGTTCACGAGCGATCTCCCCTCCGACCGCGAGCACCCGTGGCACGCATGGGTGCCAATCACGATTGGCTGCGACAACTTCTGCGCATACTGCATCGTGCCCCATGTGCGCGGACGTGAGCGTTCGCGCACGCTGGAGGACGTCGCCGAGGAGTGCGAGCGGCTCGCGTCTGAGGGCGTCGTTGAAGTCACCCTCCTGGGACAGAACGTCAACTCGTACGGTCGCGACCTGTACGGACATCCGCGCTTCGCAGACGTCCTCGTGAGCGTTGCACGCACCGGCATCCGGCGGATCAGATTCGCCACCAGCCACCCGAAAGACCTTCTCGACGAGACGATCCGTGCGATGGCTGACGTCCCTCAGGTCGCGCGCTCTCTCCACCTTCCCGTCCAGTCCGGCTCCGACCGGGTCCTCTCGGCGATGAATCGGTCCTATACCCGGGACACGTACCTCGATCTCACGTCCCGGGTCATGGAGGCGATGCCTACCGCGGCGCTGTCGACGGACATCATCGTCGGTTTCCCCGGGGAGACCGAGGAGGATTTCGCGCAGACG
>DASSAH010000303.1:0-3006 GCA_035685585.1 Coriobacteriia bacterium | reverse complement strand
GGGGCGGGACGCACGCCTGGCAGCCGGGCAATCATCGAAGCTGGAGCGACGCGCTATTCGAGGATTGCGAGTTCGGCGTGCCGGGCTCTGATTTCGGTATGGCTGGATCGGGCACCGGCGCGCGATTCGTGCGTTGCGTGTTCGGCGTGCCGTTCTCAGAGGACAGCGTGCGCGGATTCATGGAGACGACGCCATCGCTCGGCTTCATGCCGCGGTTCGACCGCACGGCCATCGTGGCGATGACCTACGTCGATTGCCGGTGGCCCGCCGCGGCCAACCTCGATGCGCGCTACGCGGTGGCCGGCGGCGGCTGGCTCTCGCCGCCCTCGCTCGCGCCGGCAACGCGCGTCATCATCGCGAACTACAACGCCAACCCGAACGATCAGCGCATCTACACGCCCGACGGCATCTACCGCAACGACACCGTCACCTTCCGCAGCGCTCCGTACTCGCTGCGCTACACGGCCTACTCGACCAACCGCCCGCAGGAGATCACGTTCCAAGTGCTGGCGCCGCACAACGCGCAGGTGCTTGTCGCGGGCTTCCTGCGCCGCGACACGGCCTACATCGGCGGCGGCGGGACCGTCGTCGTGACGCTCTCGGGCGCGGGCATCACGCCGGTCACGCACACCAGCACAGGCGCGGCGGATGCGTGGGAGCCATTCGCCTTCAGCGTCGTGCAGACGACCGGCTTCGCCGCGGTGCTCACGCTCTCCATCACGTTTCGCGGCTCGGCCGGCAATGCGTGGGTGGACGACATCGTCGCGCCGGCGACGCAGGCGATCAGCACGGGCGAGTTCAGCTTCTGGGCCGACGGACAGCCGATCGGCGCCATCCTCGCGAACTTCTCCCCGGCGGCCGACGTGTGGGCGATCGCGCTCGCCGCGCTCAATGTGCCCGGCTCGATCGGCGAGGCGCTCTCGCGCGTCGATACCGTGCCGGGCGGGGCCACGATCAACATCCGGCAGGCATTGCGCGCGCTGCTCGCGGAGTCGGCCGGCAACGTGACCGGGGCGCCGACCGCGCCGGAATTCTGGTCGCTCGACGGCACGCGGGTACGCATCGCCGGCACCGCCACGCCGGCCGGCAATCGCACGCGCTCGTTGCTCGACCTGTCATGAGTTGGGGACTCGCAACCGGATGGGGCGGCTCGCACTGGCATGCCTCGCACTGGTTCGGGCCGGCTCGACTCGCCGACGCAACCGCCGGCTCTGGCGGTGCGAGAGGTTGGGAACCGCGGCCTGCGCTCGACGACGACGAGGTGCTGGCGATCGTCATCGGTTGGGTGGCCGTATCTAGAAGGTGACGACATGGCAAAGAAGCTCAAGACGTACAAGCGCGAGATGACGCTACTGCTGCGCGAACTCGAAGCGGTGCAACGCATGTCGATTGCTCACGCCATCGCCGAGATGAAGGCGGCCGACGCGCTTACCTTGGAGACGAAGCAAGAGCGCTATGACCGCGGATGGCTGACCGTCATGGCCGCGCGCAGCATTTGGGTAGGGCAGAAGATCGAGGGGTTCGTACAGTCGCGCGAGCGTCGCGCGCGGCGCGGCAGCCTGGACCCAGAAGCCGATCTGAAGACGCTGACCAAGGCCACGCGCCAAGCGAAGGGCGAGGTCGGGGAAATCCTCAACCGCATCCGAGCGAAGCAGGCGGGCGTGGTGAAGGTAGACGAGGCCAATGAAGGCGGCCCGTAAGTACTCCGAAGAAATCACGCTCGTAGAGTTCTTCCACATCTGGGCGAGCGAGCGCGGATGGACGGTGCCCGAGATGCACTACACCATGTGCCAGTGGCTCGAATCGCGCGGCAACGCCGCCGTGCTCATGGCCTTCCGTGGCGCCGCGAAGTCAACGATGGTCGCGGTGTACAACGCCTGGCGCTACTACCAAGACCCGACCTATCGCATCCTGCATCAGGGCGACTCGGACACCACGGCCTACAAGACCGCGCGCGAGACCCGCTCGATCCTTGAGGGTCACCCGCTCACGCGCGGGCTCTACCGGCAGAAGATTCGCGGCGCGATCACGTTCTGGTGGGTGCCCGGCTCGCCAGATCGGCGCAACCCGTCGATGCAGGCAGCCGGCATCATGAGTTCGATTACCAGCTCTCGCGCCGACGAGGTGCAGAACGACGACGTCGAGGTCCCGAAAAACATCCTGAGTCAGGACGCGCGCGAGAAGCTGCGCTACCGGCTCTCGGAGCAGACTCACGTGCTGGTGCCCGGCGGGCGGATGCTCTGGGTTGGGACCCCGCACACCGCGGATTCGATCTACGAAGACCGCATCGAGGCCGGATGCGATCTGCTGCGCATTCCGCTGTTCGAGAAGGAGCGGCGGGTCGAGCGGGCCGGGGAACCGGTCGATCTGGGCTTCGAGCCCGAGCTTGCGTTAGCTGGCGTCGGTTCCGGGACGAGGGTGCTGTCGGATTGGGAGGATTACTCGATCCGCGGGACGGTGGTCACCTCGCGCATCAAGGATCCGATCGACTTCTACGCGCAGTGTTCTTGGCCGGAGCGGTTCACGCGAACGGAGATCATCCGCCGGCGGCGCGGGTGTCGCACGCGCGGGGAGTGGGAGTCACAGTACCAGTTGCACGCGCGGCCGCTCTCGGATGTGCGGCTCGATCCGGACCGGCTCATTGCCTACGACTGCGAGCCTGAACTTGGCATCATCAACGGCACGACGGCGCTGCGCCTGGGCGGGGCGCAGATGGTCGGGGTAGCGTCGTATTGGGACTGCGCGCTGGGCCGGGCGGGTACCGACGCTTCGGCGTTCTGCATCGTGTACACCGACGCGGGCGGGCGGTTGTACTGGCACCGGGCGATCGGGCTGACTGGCGATCTGGATGACCAGTGCCGCAGCGTGCGGGCGCTGGTCGCGCAGTTCCACCTGCCGCACGTCATCGTCGAGACGAACGGCGTCGGAGGGTTCGTGCCGCCGGTGCTGCGCCGGCACTTGTCAGGGATCACTTGCGGGGTAACCGAGACGGTATCGACGGCCTCG
>DASSAH010000302.1:0-4804 GCA_035685585.1 Coriobacteriia bacterium | reverse complement strand
GGGGCAGGCGGGGCGCCATCCGGCAGCCGCCTCGCGCCGTGACAGCTGACCGCAAGCCGCTCTGGGCAACGCTCGCGCTGGTGGCGATTGCCGCGGTGTGGGGCTCGACGTTCGTCATCGTGAAGGACGCTGTCGAGATCTATCCGCTCTACGCGTTCATCGCGTTGCGCTTCGCGATCGCGGTGGCCGCCTTCGCGGTGTTGTTCCCGCGCTCGTTCATGCGGCTCTCGTGGTCTACCGTGCGAGCTGGTGTCCTCGCGGGCGGCCTGCTCACCGCGGGCTATGTCTTCCAGACGTGGGGCCTCCAGGACACGACGGCGAGCAAGGCCGCGTTCATCACCGGGATGTTCGTTGTGTTCACGCCGCTCATGCAAGCGATCATCCTTCGGCACACGCCGGCGCGCACCACGCTTGCCGGTGTCGTGGTGGCCGTCCTCGGTCTATGGGTGCTGTCGGGCGCCTCGGCTGACGGCTGGACGGTCGGAGATACGAGAGTGCTCCTGTGCGCCGTCGCGTATGCGGGTCACATGATCGTGCTCGGCAGTGTCGGGAGGCGACATGACGTCGGGGCGCTGACCCTCACGCAGCTCGTGGTGGTCGCCGTGGTGTGCGGCTCCATCTCGCTCGCCACGGAGGCCCCGGGCCTGCCGTCGGAAGGCTCGGTGTGGTTCGCGCTGGTGCTGACCGGGGTTCTTGCTTCAGCGGTCGCCTTCGCCGTCCAAACGTACGCTCAGCGCCATATCTCGCCCGCGAAGACGGCGCTCGTCCTGGTGACGGAGCCGGCGTTCGGAGGGCTCTTCGGATGGCTCGCGGGCGACTACTTCGGTATCGGCGGGCTCGCCGGCAGCGCGCTCATCCTGGGCGGGATGGCCCTTGCCGAACTGCCGGGGCTCTTAGGAGGCGGGAAGCGGCTCGCCCACGAACCGTCGCTCGAAGGGATGCCCGTGGCGCTCGCGCGGTTCGATGACCCAGCCCGGTGACGGCGTTCGAACGGGTGCCGCGGCCCCGGCAGCGGCCCGTTGACCCGGCTTCATCGCCTGCTATACTAACGCCTGCCGCGCAGGCGGACCCAGATGTGGGGCCATAGCTCAGCTGGGAGAGCGCATGGCTGGCAGCCATGAGGTCAGGGGTTCGATCCCCCTTGGCTCCACCAAGAGACTTACGCACAAGACCCGGTGGCCCCGGGTCTTGTTGGTTCCCGCTCTATCCAGCCTGTCCGCGATCGAGTCACAAGCACCCTTGACAGAGAGCGCCATCGCCCTTAGTGTAGGCAAAGGAGTTGGAGCAAAGCCAAGGGATACACCTAAGCGAACTCTCGGCGGAGCTGCAATCTCGAGCACAGTGAATGACGTTCAAAGAGAAGGGTGGCAACACGTCGATGAACAAACGAGGCATGTACGTAGCGCTGGCGGTGGCCGTGGTAGCGGTGGTGGGCGCCGCCTTTGCGATCGGGAGGATCACGGGCGGAGTGGAGCCGCAGCAGCCGGTGACCGAAGACCGCGCCGAAGAGCCGAGGTATGTGAACATCTACACGTCGAGGCATTACGGCGTCGAGCCTGTGTTCGAGCGGTTCACCGAGGAGACGGGCATCGAGGTGCGGTTCACGTCGGGGGCGGACGCACTGCTGAGGGAGCGGCTCAAGGCCGAGGGTGAGAACACGCCCGCGGACATGTACATCGCGGTCGACGCCGGGAATCTCTGGCTTGCCGCCGAGGAGGGCCTGCTTGAATCGGTCGACAGCCAGACACTGCGTGACAACATCCCTGAGGAACTGCGGGACGCTGACGGCCGGTGGTTCGGTCTGACCCAGAGGGTCCGCACGATCCTCTACCACCCTGACAGGGTCTCTCCCGAAGAGCTTTCGACGTATGAGGCTCTCGCGGACCCGGTGTGGCGCGAGCGGCTCGTCATGAGGCCCTCGACCCACGCGTACACGCAGTCGCTCGTGTCGAGCCTGATCGCCGCCCACGGGGAGGCGCGGGCCGAGGAGATCGTGCGCGGGTGGGTCGCGAACCAGCCCACGTTCATCGACAGCGACACGCAGATTCTCGAGGCGCTCGCCGCGGGAGAGGGCGATGTCGCGGTGGTCAACCATTACTACCTCGGTCGACTGCTTGAGGAGGATCCGGAGTTCCCCGTTCGGGTATTCTGGGCGAACCAAGATGACCGCGGCGCGCACGTGAACATCAGCGGGGCCGGCATCACCGCTCACGCACCGAACCGCGAGAACGCGCTTGCGTTGCTCGAGTGGCTGAGCGGACCCGGGCAGGAGATGTTCGCGAGCACCAACCATGAGTTCCCGGCCAATCCGAACGTGGAGGCGCATCCGATCATCGTGGAGTTCGGCCAGTTCGACGCGGATCCGCTTGACAAGGCCGAGTACGGCCGCCTGCAGAGCAGCGCGGTGGAGCTCTTGAACAGAGCCGGTTACGAATAGGATGTGAGTGAGACGTGTGCGACGGGTGCGCGTGATTCGCGCTGACGGCACGCGAGGCCAGATAGGGGGGCGGGGCGCGGAGAGCGTCCTGCCCCTCCTCGCGCTGTGTATCGCAGGGCTGGCAGTGCTCCCTGTGGGAGTCGTGGCTGCTTCACTGCTGACGCCGACATACGACGTGTGGCGTCACCTGTGGGACACGATACTTCCCCGGATGATGCTCAATACCGCCCTCCTCCTTGGCGGCGTGGCCATCGGCACGCTCGTGCTCGGTACTGGTCTGGCGTGGCTGGTGAGCGCGTACGAGTTTCCGGGGCGCCGGATGTTCCGGTGGCTCCTCGTCCTGCCGATGGCGGTTCCCACCTACATCATGGGATTCGTGTTCGTCGCAGTCCTGGACAGCGCCGGACCGGTCCAATCGGCGGTGAGGGACCTCGGCTGGGTAGAGGCGCCCTTTCCCGAGATCAGGTCAGGTGTCGGTGCGGTCATCGTCATGACGCTCGTGCTCTACCCGTACGTCTACCTGCTTGCGAAGGCGGGTTTCGACGAACTCTCGGGGTCCATGTTCGAAGCGGCCCGAGCGCTCGGCGCGAACCGCAGGAGACGGCTGCTCGAGGTGGCGCTGCCGCTCGCCCGTCCTTCGATCGCGGCAGGGGTGGGCTTGGCGTCGATGGAGGCGCTCGCCGACTTCGCCACGGTGAGGTATTTCAACTTCCCGACGGTTTCGGACGGGGTCTTGAGGGTCTGGTTCGGCATGATGGACCTCGGGGCGGCATCGGAACTCGCGGGAGTGCTCGCGCTGTTCACGCTCGCGCTACTCCTGCTCGAGCGAAGGACGCGGCGCCGTCGGGCGTATCACCAGTCGAAAGGCAAGGTACCGGGCGTCCCGGTGACGCGCCTCTCCGGTTGGGGGGCCGCCGGAGCGGCGATCGCGTGCACAGCCACGGTCGCAGCGGCCTTCGGGTTGCCCGCGGTGCAGCTCCTCGTGTGGGGCTTCGCCGAGCTTGGGCGCGCGACACGGGGGGAGCTCGCCACCTACGCGGAGCTCGCGCTGAACAGCCTCGCTCTCGCAACGCTGGCCGCTGTATGCGCCGCACTCGTCGCGTTGGTATTCGCTACGCTCGCCCGCTTGCGGTCCGGCGCGTTCTCTCGGCTCGCCACAGGGCTGGTGTCGATAGGCTATTCGATGCCGGGGGCCGTCATCGGGGTCGGGGTGCTCCTGCCGCTCGCGGCGTTCGATCGGACGGTGAATCGCGTGCTGGAGTCTTCACTGGGCGTGACGGCGGGACTCATCCTGACGGGGTCGCTCATCGGGCTTGCCTACGCATACACCGCCCGGTTCATGGCGGTCGCGCACGGAAGCATCGATGCGAGCATGGAGAAGATCGCCCCCAATACGGTTCTCGCGGCCAGATCGCTCGGAGCGGGGCCGGTACGCCTCGGCTACCAGATCAAGCTGCCGCTGATACTGCCCGGCATCACGGCGGGTGCGGTACTCGTGTTCGTGGATGTCATGAAGGAGCTGCCGATCACGGTGATGTTGAGGCCGTTCGGTTACGACACGCTGGCGATCTGGGTGTGGCAGATGGCTGCCGAGTCCCTCTGGGCGAGCGCCGCCATCCCAGCGCTCGCTATCGTGGCGACGGGCCTCATCCCGGTGAAGCTGTTGCTGGAAGCGAGCGACGCGGGCGCGGGAAGGGGTAGCGCGCAGTGAATCGCGGAGTTGAGAGGTCAGGCGCGACGGTGGCGGACTCAGCGCACGTCGCGCTCGTGAACATCCGCAAGGAATACCAGCCCGGTGTCCCGGCCGTCGACGGCATCACCTTGTCGGTGGAGCGAGGCGAGTTCTTCTCGCTGCTGGGCCCCTCCGGCTGCGGGAAGACCACGACGCTACGGCTGATCGCAGGGCTGGAGGGTCTGACGAGCGGCTCGATCGTCATCGACGGGGTCGAGGTGTCGAACTCGGCATCCCACGTCCCACCCGAGCGCAGACAGGTCGGAATCGTGTTCCAAGACTACGCGCTCTTCCCCCACATGACCGTGTTCGAAAACATCGCGTTCGGACTGTACGGGAAGCCCAAGGATGCGGTGCGGGCCCGCGTCAGCGAGCTGCTGGACGTCGTGGGGCTGCCCGGCGTCGGCAGACAGTACCCGCACGAGCTTTCGGGTGGGCAGCGGCAGCGCGTCGCTCTCGCGCGCTCCCTCGCTCCGGCGCCGGCGATCATGCTGCTTGACGAGCCGTTCTCGAATCTCGACGCGGAGTTGAGGGCGTCGCTGCGCGAGGAGACGCGCGCCATCCTGAAATCTCGCGGCGCCACCACGATCCTCGTGACCCACGACAGGGAGGAGGCGTTCTCCCTGTCAGACCGC
>DASSAH010000301.1:0-2605 GCA_035685585.1 Coriobacteriia bacterium | reverse complement strand
GCTGTTCGCGCGTACGACGCGGCGCTGGAGGACCCCGAATACCTGGGCCAGCACCGCGCTCTCCGGGGCAAAGCGGGCGCGTTGTACGAGATGGGAAGGATTGAGGACGCCGCGATGGCGTACCGGCAAGCCGCGCTCGACGGCGACAACCCTGACCCCGGCAAGGCGCTCAACAACCTCGGCATGTGCTTCATGGCGATGGACCGCCCGACCGATGCGGTGGAGGCCTATCGCGCCGCCCTAGGGTTCGACTCGTACACAGGCCGAGGCCGCGCGCTCGCCAACCTCGGCATGGCGTATCACGTCATCGAGCGCCATGGGGACGCGGTGAAGGCGTTCGAGAAGGCCACCGAGTTGCACAGCCACCAGCTCACAGACGTGGCTCGCGTCGCCTACGCGACGAGCCGGAGCCACCTCGCGCCGGACACTGAACGCGAGGTCGTCGAGGGATGGACGACAGGCGAGATGACACGAGTCTCCGCCGGCGACGAATCCGCCGGTGGGGCTCCGCCGCCGCCGGAGCCCTCGCCCAGCGCGGACACGTCCCTGCCTCAGTCCGAAGATGACGGGGTCGAGAACTTCTTCGCTCTGACTGACGCGGAGATGCTCGAGCGTGATCGGGAGGCGCGTCGTGCGGAGCGGCGCCTCAGGCGTGCTGATCGTCACCCGTTGACGGTGGTGGCGGCCGTGCTGCTCGTTGTGTCAATCGTGGGTGGGGCGGGTGTCGCGCTGTTCATGTGGGGTGTCGGATACCCGACGCAGCAGATGACCGTGTCTGGGATGATGCAGGCTCGGTCGGCCGGGGATCCGGTGGCCCAGCACTGGGTCGCCGTTCCGACAGCTGATATCGACAAGGAGATGGCGAAGATTCCTCCGATGACGGGGTTTGTCATCGAGAGTGTGGAGCGGTCACCACGCACATCGGTCGCGATCGTGACAGTCACCCCCGAGAGTGGCGCGCCACTCAGCTATCGGGTGTCTCTTGCGCGCGAAGGGGTGGGCTGGAAGGTGACCGGGGTCGACAACCACTGGAATTCGACTGAAAGCGGCGACCCGCCCCAAGAGACTCCCTGACCCGGTGCGCCATCGCCGCGCGGCGCTGTCCGGACCCGAATGCTCACAGGAAAGGACCGATGTGAACGAGCAGACATTCATCATGATCAAGCCTGACGCGGTCTCCCGGGGTCTGATCGGGGAGATCATCGCGCGCTTCGAGCGCTGCGGCCTGTCTGTCGAGAGGATGGAACTCGGCATGGTGAGCCTTGAGCAGGCGCGGTCGAACTACGCCGAGCATGTCGACAGGCCGTTCTTCGCCGGACTGGTCGAGTACGTCACGTCCGGGCCCGTCGTGAGGATGGTCCTTTCCGGTCCTGAGGCGATCGCCGTGTGCCGCAAGCTGATCGGCGCGACCAACCCGCGTGACGCGGCGCCCGGCACCATCAGGGGAGACCTCGGCCTGACGCTGGATGCGAACATCGTTCATGGGTCGGATTCGTCCGAATCGGCGGCGCGGGAGATAGGGATCTTCTTCGGCGGCTAGAATAGGAACGCCACATCCGCAGGATCGCTCTGCCGGGAGGCGAATGCCGCGCTAGTCGCGCCCTACACGAGACGAGGAAGACCCGACGTGCCACTCCGCGCATTCAGGGGCGGGCTGCATCCCGCGGACAGGAAGGCTCAGACGAGCGCTCGCGCCATCGAGCGGGCCCCGGTCCCGCCGAGGCTGACCGTGCCGCTCTCCCAGCACCTGGGAGCGCCGTGCTCATCCGTCGTCGCTCGTGACGACCGAGTCCGCAGGGGTCAGCTCATCGGAGACACCGACGCGATGATCGGCGCCCCGGTACACGCACCGGTCGACGGAGTCGTGGCGGCGATCGAGCCCGTGCTGCTCGCGTCAGGGGCGCGGAGCACGGCGGTCGTGATCGTTCCCGACGAGCGACAGGAGTTCGACCGGTGGGAGCCGTTGGCGCTTGTCGGCGGATCGACGAGCGACGCGGTCCGCTCGGCGGGAATCGTCGGGCTTGGCGGGGCGGCGTTTCCGACGACAGTGAAGCTTGCCACTCCGCACGATGTCCGGATCAAGACGGTCATCGTGAACGGATGCGAGTGCGAGCCGTACCTGACGTGCGATCACCGCATCATGCTGGAGGAACCCAGGCGTGTCGTCAGGGGTGCCACGCTCCTCGGCAAGGCGGTCGGCGCTGAGCGTGTCGTGATCGCGGTGGAGGACAACAAGCCCGATGCGGCGCTCGCCCTGATTGCTCACGCGGGCGACGCGGTCGAGGTGCTCTCCGTGCCGACCCGCTACCCTCAGGGCGCCGAGCGCCAGCTGATCTGGTCGGTGCTCGGGGTCGAAGTGCCGCACGGGAAGCTTCCGTCGGCCGTTGGCGCGCTGGTCAACAATGTGGCGACCGCGGCCGCCGTCAGCTGGGCGGTCGACGACCGCAAGCCGCTCATCGAGCGGGTCGTGACGGTCGCTGGCAACGTGCGCGCTCCCGGCAACTACCTGACTCTCCTCGGGACTCCCGTATCGGCGCTCATCGAGGCTGCCGGCGGTATCTCTGGGCCATTTCGCCGGATCATAGCCGGCGGTCCGATGACCGGT
>DASSAH010000300.1:0-5065 GCA_035685585.1 Coriobacteriia bacterium | reverse complement strand
CCGCGACCGCGATGGCTTCGCGCTTGGTGTCGATCACGAAGAGAGCGCCGGGCAGGCTGGTCATGTCGCGGACACCAGAAAGGTTGCGCTCGAGCTTCTCGCGCTCCTTGCCCAAGATGAGCTGCTCTTTCTTCGGCAGTGAGGACATCGTGCCGTTCTGTTCCATCGTCTCGAGTTCAGCGAGCCGGGCGACGCGCGCGCGCATCGTTACGAAGTTGGTCAGCATCCCGCCGAGCCAGCGCTGATTGACGTACGGGCTGCCGGAGCGTTCGGCCTCCGCGGCGACGGGCTCTTGCGCCTGCTTCTTCGTCCCCACGAACAAGACTCCCTCACCACGAGCCGCAAGGCCGGTGAGGAAGCGGTAGGCGGACTCCAGTTCGCGACGCGTACGCTGCAGGTCGAGGATGTAGATGCCGTTGCGCTCGGTGAAGATGTACGGCTTCATCTTCGGGTTCCAGCGTCGGGTCTGGTGCCCGAAGTGGACACCTGCTTCGAGCAGGCTCCGTATGGATACGACGGACATGGTGGTACCTCCTTGATCGGTTATGCCTCCGCCCACTGTCATCCCCGTGACGCGTCCGCGCCGAGTGTCTCGGCGGGGCACCCGCGGCAGGGTCGGTGGGCGTGCGTGATAAGAACCCAGGAATCATACCACAGCGTCATCGCAAGATGAGGCTACCCCGCGAACAGGGCCGTCTGTGCGCGGGGTCCGGGTCAGACTGAGTGCAGCTTGGCGCGCATCCGAAGCACGGCCTTCGTGTGCAGCTGGCTGACGCGCGACTCGGTCACGCCGAGTACCCGCCCGATTTCCTTGAGGGTCAGTCCCTCGTAGTAATAGAGGGTGATGACGACACGCTCACGCTCGGGCAGGCGCTCGATGGCTTCCGAGAGGATCTCCTTGACCTCCTCGGTCTCGAACGCCGCGACAGGGTCGGCTGCGTCCTCGTCGGGAATCGAGGCCGCGCCGTCGGACCGGTCCTCACGGTCCCCCCCAGCCCACAGCTCCTCGAACGAAATGACCGAAGCGTACGAGAGTTTCGCCAAGATGTCCCGGAGGTCATCGACGGAGATTCCCATCTCGTCGGCGACCTCCGCGTCGGAAGGCGCTCTGCGTAGGCGAATCTCCAGGGTGGCGTAGACCTGCTCAAGCTCGCGTGCTCGCGCTCGGACAGAGCGAGGCACCCAGTCCATCGATCTGAGCTCATCGATGATCGAGCCCCGGATTCGGGCGATAGCGTAGGTCTCGAACTTGATGCCTCGTTCGGGGTCGAACTTCTCGATGGCGTCGATGAGCCCGAAGAGGCCATAGCTGATGAGATCGGCCGTCTCAACAGTCTGAGGGAGTGTGGCAGAAATGCGTCCGGCGACATACTTGACCAGTGGTGAGTAGTTGAGGATGAGGCGTTCGCGAGCGCCGGACGCGCCAGTCGCCTTGAATGCCGCCCACAGACCGGCGAGGTCGGTCCGTGCCTCATTCCTCATCAGTGCCTGCCCCCCGCCCGCCGTCGCGGTCCAGTCACCTCACGCCCTAGGATGCGCACGGCCGTGAATGTCACGAAGCCGTTTCGTGCTCACGTGAGTATAAATCTGGGTGGTAGACAGCGCAACGTGACCGAGCAGCTCCTGGACCGTGCGAAGGTCTGCGCCGCCCTCAAGCAGGTGGGTGGCGAACGTGTGACGAAGCGCGTGGGGTGACAGTCCCGCCGGACCCCCCGTGAGGCGGAGGTAGCGCGTGAACAACCGGCGGACGGCGTCCTCGGACAGGCGGTTGCCTCTCGTGGAGAGGAAGACCTCTCTCCCGTCATGACCTCGGGCAAGCGCGGGCCGGCCGAGTTCGAGATAGGCCCGCAGCCGGGTGAGGGCGCGGGGATGCAGGAAGACGATACGTTCCTTCGCACCCTTGCCCATCACCGTCGCCGCACCGGCCTGCAGGTCGAGACGATCGAGTGTGAGCCCGGACAGTTCGGAGACGCGCATGCCGGTGGCGTAGAGCACCTCCAGCACCGCTCTGTCGCGGATTCCGACAGCGGTGTCCGCAGCTGGAGCGTCGAGGAGCGCTCCCAGCGTGTTCTCGGGGACGAGCGCGGGGAGCCTCCGAGGAGTTGCGGGAGCGGAGATGACGCGCGAGGGATCGGAGCTGGTCGCCTGGACGTTGGTGAGGTAGTCCATGAACGCGCGTACGGCGGCGAACCGTCGCGAGATAGTGCGCCGCGCGTATCGTGCACGGTCAAGGTCCGCGAGATACCGTCGAAGGTCACGATGAGCGGGGGTCAGCGGGTCGACACCGATTCGCTCGCACCACGCGGTGTAACTCGCGAGGTCGGTGGAGTATGCGCGGACGGTGTGCTGCGACAGTCCGCGCGCGACCAGGTGGGACAGGAACGCGTCGACATGCGGAAGAGCCTCGGTCATCACGGCCGCTCCGTCGCGGTCAACGGATGTGCGGCGAGCGTCTTCGCGAGATCGTCGGCGGCTCGATGCGAGTACGCCTGGTATCGGGCCCGCTTTCCCCTGACCGGCGGATGGAGCGGCGGGACGAATCCCCAGTTGACATGCATCGGCTGGTACTCCGTGGTCTCCACGTCCGTCGCGTATCTCAGGAGCGCGCCCAGCGCGGTCGACCGAGGGAGGACGAATGGCGGGTGTCCGTGCAGGTCACACACGGTGTTCAGCGCGGCGATCAGTCCTGATGCGGCCGCTTCGAGATACCCTTCGGTACCGGTGATCTGGCCGGCGAGCCGCACGCGGCGCTCGTGGCGCACGGCGAGGGTCGGATCGAGGAGCCGTGGTGAGTCCACGAACGTGTTCCGGTGAACCACGCCGTATCTGAGGAACTCCGCGTCCTTGAGTCCGGGAATCGTTCGGAGCACGCGGCGCTGCTCGGCGAAGGTGAGGCCGGTCTGGAACCCGACCAGGTTGAACGCGGTCCGCGCGAGGTTCTCAGGCCGGAGCTGGACGACCGCCCACGGTCTCTCGCCGGAGCGAGGATCGAGAAGACCGACCGGCTTCATGGCGCCGAAGCGCAGCGTGTCATGGCCGCTCCTGGCGACCTCCTCGACCGGTTGGCAGGCGTGGAAGAGCTCGGCACGTTCGAAGGCGCGACGCGTCACGCATCGCGCGTCGCGGAGCAGCGCCACGAACGAGTCGTACTGCTGTTGGGAGAGTGGGCAGTTGAGGTAATCGGCGCCCTGCCCTTTGTCGTAGCGAGAGGCCGGAAACGCCACCGACAGGTCGATCGACTCGGCCGCGACGATCGGTGCCGCGGCATCGTAGAAGGCGAGCCGGTCCGGACCGGTCAGCGCGGTGAGGACCGCCTCCATCGCGGAGCTCGTGAGCGGCCCGGTCGCGATGATGACCCTGCCGTCCGGAAGAGAGGTGACCTCCTCTCTCATCAGGTCGATGAGACGATGCCGCGTCACGCGCTCAGTGACGCGCTCGGCGAACGCGAGGCGGTCGACGGCGAGCGCGCTCCCGGCAGGGACGGAGCTTTCGTCGGCCGCCTGCATCACAAGTGACCCCAGGCTCCGAAGCTCGCGCTTGAGTGTCCCGGCCGCTGACGTACCGTCGGCTGCTCGGAACGAGTTCGAGCAGACAAGCTCGGCGCACCTATCGGTCGTGTGCGCTGGAGGCATGACGTGCGGCCGCATCTCGTACAGGCGGACCGGCACGCCGAAGCGCGCGAGCTGCCATGCCGCCTCGGACCCGGCCAATCCGGACCCGATGACGGTCACCGATCGGCCACGGTCCACAGGCGCCCGGCTCTCAAGAGGGAATCGATCTCCGCAATTGTACCCTGGCTAGCGGCTGTGGGACGCCCCGTACCTGCCGTCGGGGTAGCGGACGATCGAGTGAGACGTTTCGAGGGCTCCAAGCACTCGCACCGTCTGGACGATGTCGAGGTCGAACTCGCGCGCGATGTCATCCGGACGCATCGGAGAGGCCACCAGCGCCGCCAAAATCCCGTCCGCACAGCGGGGCGGTGCCGAGACAGCGGCCTCTCTGCCAAGGGCTTGCGCGAGTTCCGCGATGTCGGTGATGGGCAGGGCGCCCTGACGAATGAGCCGATTCGAGCCGAGGCACTCGGGCGCGAAGATGGAGCCGGGGACCGCGAAGACGTCGCGCCCGAGTGCGAGCGCGTGGTCGGCGGTCGTGAACGTGCCACTCGGGAGACCGGCCTCGACCACGAGGACCGCGAGGGAGAGCGCGGCGATCAGCCGGTTGCGCTTGACGAACGACCATCGCTTCGGCTCCGCCCCCCAGGGCGACTCCGAAACGACCGTTCCGTGGACGCGGAGAAGCTCGAGCGTCGCTGCGGCGCGACGAGGGTAGTCGACGTCGGCGCCGCACGGGAGGACGGCGACGGTCGGACCCTCGGCGGCGAGTGCGGCACGGTGTGACTCGAGGTCGCAGCCGATCGCGGCCCCGGAGACGACGGGAATGGACTGTGATGCGGCCCAACCCGCGAAACGACGCGCACAGGCGAGTCCGTACGGTGTCGCTTTGCGGGAGCCCACGACGGCGAGACCAGCGCCGAGCAGGTGTGGGTCACCGAACCCGTAGAGGCGCTCAGGCGGATCGGGCAGGTCCTCGAGTTCGTATGGGTAGCCCGGCATGCCTCGTTCGATGCACCAGCGCCGGGAAGTGCGGACGCTCACCTCAAGTCCTCCCTTCGAAACGCGAGCGCTTCCATGATGTGCTCGATCCGCACCCGGTGAGCACACTCAAGGTCGGCCACCGTACGCGCGACTCTCAGCAATCGTGTGACGCCGCGGGCGGACAGGTGATGTGCGCGGCACACGTCCGTGAGTACCTGAGCTCCTCGCGCATCGAGTCTCGACGCGTCCAGGAGCGCGGCGCCTGCCAGCGAGGTGACCGCGGGGCGCAGGTCGGCGGCGGCATGAGCCCGAGCCCGGGTGACCCGCTCCCGCACCTGCGCCGACGACTCCCCCACCGCCCGCCGGACGATCTGTGAGGGGTCGATGCGTTCCACTGCGACCGCGAGATCGATGCGGTCGAGAACGGGACCGCCGATCCGAGCCCGGTACCGGCTGATCATCGAGTCGGT
>DASSAH010000299.1:0-2138 GCA_035685585.1 Coriobacteriia bacterium | reverse complement strand
GATCTTGGAGTGGCCCTCGATCCGGGTGACCGGATCGATCGTGATGGTTCGGCTCATGTCGATTCCCCGTCAGCGCCCGAACCGGGACCCGGCCGCGTCGGGGACGCGACCGGCCAGCAGGTCATCGAGCAAGGTATAGATGAGGTCGGCGTCGGGCGGGCAGCCGGGCAGGAAGACGTCGACCTTCACCACCCGGTGGACGGGCTGCGCCATCGGCAGGAACCGGGGCACCACGTCCGTCGGCATCTGCGGGTTGAGCGTGACGTTCTCGCGGTAGGCCCGGTCGAGGAGAGGCGCCATCCCGATCGGGTTGCGCATGCCGGGCACGTTTGACGTCACCGCGCAGTCGCCAAAGGAGACGATCGTCTTGGTCCGCGCCCGGACCGCCTTGATCTTGTGGAGGTCCTCCTCGCTCGAGACGGCGCCCTCCACGAGGCAGACGTCGACGTCATCCGGAAACTCCTTGACGTCGACCAGGGGACCGTAGACGAGGTCGCCCCGCTCGAAGATGTCGAGGATCCGTTCGTCCATGTCGATGAGGGACATGTGGCAGCCCGAGCAGCCGTCGAGCCAGACGGTGGCGACACGAGGCTTGCTCACAACCCACGCTCCTCGGCGACGGTCTTCATCCAGGGCAGGAACGGGCGCCGGGTCTTGCTGCCGCGGGCGACCGCCCGGCCCTTCTCGAAGAGGGCCCCGGTCGGGCAGACCTGGACGCACTTCCCGCAGCTTGTGCAGGTGGTGGATTCGCCCCAGGGGATCCCCATGTCCGTCTGGACGCGGGTCTCGAGTCCCCGATGCATGACGTCCCAGGTGTGTGCTCCCTCGATCTCGTCGCAGACGCGGACGCAGCGCAGACAGAGGATGCACCGGTTGTGGTCGATCGCGAAGAGCCGGTGGCTGGCGTCGATGTCCACCTTGGGGCTGATCAGCGGCAGGTCGAAATGGGTGAGGCCCAGCTCCTCCGCGGTGTCCTGCAGCTCGCAGTGGTTGTTCGCCACGCAGACCGCGCAGACGTGGTTGCGTTCGACGAAGAGCATCTCGGTGATCGCCCGGCGGTGCTCCAGGAGGCGATCGGAATGGGCCGTGACCTCCATCCCCTCGGAGACCTTGGTCATGCAGGCCGCGGCGAGCTTGTCCGAGCCGGCGATCTCGACCATGCAGAGCCGGCACGCCCCGCGATCCGAGATCCCCTCGAGGTGGCAGAGCGTCGGGATGTCGATCCCACTCTCGATCGCCACGTCGAGGATCGTCGAGCCCTCGGCGCCGGCGACATCCTTGCCGTCGATCCGCAGGGTGTAGACGGTGGTCATGCCAGCACCTCCGCCGTCTCGATCGAGCAGACGCCGGCGGGACAGACCCTGTCGACGATGTGGGCAATGTACTCGTGCTGGAAGTAGCGGATGGTGCTGAAGACCGGGTTGGGCGCTGCCTGGCCGAGCCCGCAGAGCGACGTGTACTGGACGATGCGGGCCAGGCGCTCCAGCGTGGCCAGATCGTCCATGGTCGCCCGGCCCCGCGTCATCATGTCCAGGAGCATCCACATCTGGGTCGTGCCGACGCGGCATGGGGCGCATTTGCCGCACGACTCCGTCCTGCAGAACTCCATGAAGAACTTGGCGACATCGACCATGCACGACGTCTCGTCCATCACGATCATCCCACCGGATCCCATGAACGAACCGACCTGCGTCAGTGATTCGAAGTCGACAGGCAGGTCGAGATGCTCTTCGGGAACACAGCCACCGGACGGGCCGCCGACCTGCACGGCTTTGAAGCGCCGCTCATTGGGGATGCCGCCGCCGATGTTGAAGACGATCTCGCGCAGAGAGACGCCCATTGGCACCTCGATCAGCCCGGTGTGCTTAACCTGCCCGGAGAGGGCAAAGACCTTGGTCCCTTTGCTCTTCGCGGTGCCGATCGACGCGTGCCAGTCCCCGCCACGCTCGATGATCGGCGCGACGGTGGCGAGCGTTTCAACGTTGTTGATCAGCGTCGGCCGTCCCCACAGGCCGTGTTCGGCGAGGCGGGGCGGGCGTGGGCGTGGCGTTCCGCGCCGACCTTCGATCGAGGCCACAAGCGCGGTCGCCTCGCCAGATACGAACGCCCCCGCCCCCAAGCGAACTTCGAGCCGGAAG
>DASSAH010000298.1:0-4737 GCA_035685585.1 Coriobacteriia bacterium | reverse complement strand
CGCGTCAGAGCCCACGGCGTCGATCCTCGTTGAGGAGGAGGAGGTACACGCGATCACCGGGGTGGTCCCGGGTGATGCCGCCGGTGCTCGGGTCTGGCTCATCGATCCCCTCGACGGCACGACCTCATTCATTCACGGGTTTCCCGCGTACTCGGTCTCGGTAGCGCTTCTCAGACACGGCAGGCCGGTCGTTGGAGCCGTGGTCGACGCCTTCCACGACACCACGATGTGCGCGGCGGAAGGCCTCGGTGCGACCCTCGACGGCGTTGCCGTGCGCTGCTCATCTGTGTCCCGGCTTGACGAGGCCCTCCTGATCACGGGGTTCCCGTACGACCGGGGCAGACCACTCGACCGGCAGCTCGCCGTCCTCGCCCGCTTCTTGCGCGCACCCGTCCACGGCATCCGCCGGGACGGCTCGGCCGCCCTCGACTGCTGTCACGTGGCCGCTGGCCGAGCCGACGGTTTCTGGGAGTACGGCCTTCAGCCCTGGGACACGGCAGCGGGCGCTGTCATCTGCCGAGAGGCGGGTGCGCGCGTGACCGACATCCATGGCCGCGAGTGGTCCCCCGCCCGAGACACCGGAATAATCGTGGCCAATCCGGTGCTGCACGACGCGATGCTCGCGGTCATTCGCTCGGAGGCCGACGACGATCATGCCGCATAGACCGAGCGGGTCCCGGCTCCTTCCGGTGCCGGGACCCGCTCGGTGGTTCGGGAAGCGCCACGGCGCCCGCTACTTCGGACGACCCTCGAGTATCGTCTGCACGATCGACGGATCGGCAAGCGTCGAGATGTCGCCGAACGCTCCCATGTCCGACTCGCCAGCGGCGATCTTGCGCAGTATGCGCCGCATGATCTTGCCCGACCGCGTCTTCGGCAGTTCCGGCACGAAGTGGATGATGTCAGGCTTGGCGATGGGGCCGATCTCGCCGCGCACGTGGCCCGAGAGTATCTTGAGCAGGTCGTCGCTCGCCTCCGTCCCCGTCTTGAGGATGACGTACGCGTAGATGCCCTCGCCCTTGATCTCATGGGGGAATCCGACGACAGCGGCCTCGGCCACAGCTGTGTGACTCACGAGCGCGCTCTCCACCTCGGCAGTCCCCATCCGGTGGCCCGAGACGTTGATGACGTCGTCGACGCGCCCGAGCAACCAGTAGTACCCGTCCTCGTCCTTGCGCGCCCCGTCCCCGGTGAAGTACTTGCCGGGGAACGTCGTGAAGTAGACCTCCTTGACCCGCGCGTTCTCCGGGTCGCCCCACGTGCCGCGTAGCATTCCCGGCCACGGGAACTCGATGCACAGCCGCCCACCGGAGCCAACCGGCGTCTCGCTCTGGTCTTCGTTCAGGATGACCGGCCGGATCCCGAAGAACGGCCGCGTTGCAGAGCCAGGCTTCTGCGGCGTCGCGCCCGGGAGGTTGGTGATGACATGTCCCCCCGTCTCGGTCTGCCAGTAGGTGTCTACGATCGGGATGCGCTCGCGCCCCACGTTCCGGTAGTACCACATCCACGCTTCAGGGTTGATCGGCTCACCGACAGTACCGAGCACTCTCAGGCTCGAGAGGTCGTATTTCGCCGGCCACTCCTCGCCAGATTTCATGAGCGCGCGAATCGCCGTGGGCGCCGTGTAGAACTGGTTGACCGCGTGCTTGTCGCACACTTCCCAGAAGCGGCCTGGGTCGGGATAGGTGGGAACACCTTCGAACATGAGCGAGGTGGCGCCGAGCGACAGCGGCCCGTAGACGATGTAGGAGTGCCCGGTGACCCAGCCGATGTCGGCGGTGCACCAGAAGACATCTTCGTCGTGGTAGTCGAACGTGTACTTGAACGTCATCGTCGCATACAGAAGATAGCCGGCGGTCGTGTGAAGGACGCCCTTCGGCTTGCCGGTCGATCCCGACGTGTAGAGGATGAACAGCGGGTCCTCAGCGTCGACCCACTCGACCGCGCACTCCTGCCCGATGTCAGGTGCGCAGACCTCCTCGTGGTACCAGTGGTCCCGACCGGGTTCCATGTCGACCCGCTGCTGCGTGCGTGCGACGACGATCACGGAGGTGATCGTCGGGCATTCCAGCAGAGCCTTGTCAGCCTCAGCCTTGAGGGGAACGATACGCCCGCCGCGAACCCCCTCGTCGGCGGTGATGAGCATCTTCGCTTCGCAGTCCTGGATGCGGTCGCGCAGCGCTTGCGCCGAGAACCCGCCGAACACGACCGAGTGGATCGCGCCGATTCGCGCGCACGCAAGCATCACCACAGGCAGTTCGTGGATCATCGGCAGGTAGATGGCGACCCGGTCCCCTTTGCCGATCCCGTGCTTCTTCAGCACGTTGGCGAAGCGGCACACCTGATGGTAGAGGGCCTGATACGTGAGCGTCTTGGTCTCGCCATCGTCGCCTTCCCAGACAAGCGCAGCCTTGTTGCGCCGCCACGTCGCAAGGTGCCGGTCGACGCAGTTGTACGCAACGTTGGTCTTGCCGCCCTTGAACCATTCCACGCGCGGCGTGTCGAACTCGTACGTGAGTACCGTGTCCCACTTCTGGTGCCAGTGCAGGTACTCATCGGCCATCTCGGCCCAGAAGCCCTCGGGGTCTTCCACGGAGCGCCGGTACATCTCCTCGTACTCGGCCATAGACTTGATGTGCGCGCGCTCGCGGACCCAATCCGGCGGATCGACGACCCGCAGCTCCTTCATCAACGACTCGATCGATGTCGACTTCTCGGACATACGCTGCCTCCCTGCTCCTGTCGCCGCTGCAACCAGCGGGTCACGGGCCATCCTACCGCGACGAGACGTCGACGGCGCCCGGCAATCGGGTAGACGGCTCCGAGAGTTCGGCCAGCGGTGCGGAGAGTGCGAACCCGGCACGAGACGCGGCGGCACACCCCGTCCGCAGAGCTTGTAACAAGTGTTGCACGGGCTTGACGTATCGGGTATTCTCTCTCACAGACCAGCTTCCCTTCCCGGCAGCGCCGCACGGGGGATCCGTGTGGCACAGAGGGCGGGCGTCGCGACCGGCATCGTGGCGCGTATGCGGTATCCAGGCACCGCGTGCATCCGCTCGAGACTCAGGGGTAAGCAGGGGAAGGAGTGGGAAGACCCCGGCCCGAAGGCCGGGGTCTTCCGTTTCACCGGAGTCCGGCCTGCTACACGTCGTAAGGGGCCAGTTCGAGACCGCCGAGGAACGCCTCTGCGAAGTCAGCGGTTCCAGCAAGATCGACGTGGGTCACATTCGCGGCGAACCGCTCGGCGTCCTTCAGCAGCTCAGGACGGAACGCCATCGCACCGGCCCCCGCGATGACCGCGTCGGGCATGTGCCGTAGCGACGCTCTCCCGCTCTGGGGCACGATTCCGAGCTCCACAAGATCGTCTCCGGCCAGTGCCCCGCCAAGGGCGCCGGCGACGATGACGCGCGTAAGGCGATCGCCGGTAAGCCCCGCAGCTCGGGCGACCGACCGTACAGCGACCGTGACGGCGGCCTTTGCCGACTGGAGCCCACGCACGTCACGCTGGTCGACGAACACGCCGCGGTCGCTCGGGTCGCAGGCAAGCGTGACCGCAGGCACGCCGCCCGCATCGAAGAAGCGCCCCGCCAGCGGTCCGTCGGCACGCATGGTGCCGTCGGCGGCGAGATGGCCGAGGCGACGCAGGAGCGCGAGGGCCGAGATCAGACCCGAGCCCGTGATGAAGGCCGGGCGCTCACCCTCGAACGCGGGGACCACTCCCACGGTATCGTCCGCGCGAACACGGACGATACCTCCGACGCCCGCCTGCCCGCCACAGGCCACCCCCCACCCCTCGAACGCCGGACCGGCTGCGGCCGATGTCACCCAGGTGCGCCCGTTGGCAACCGCCGCCACCTCAGCGTTCGTTCCCAGGTCGATGTAGAGGACCCCATCGTCGGCCGAGGTGACCTCCGCTGCCATCAGTCCCGCGACCAGATCGCCTCCGACGAACGCGGCAACCGGAGGGACCAGCACGACCTCAACGCTCGGATCGACCCCGGCAATCCCCAGCTCCACCCACGTCGCGCGATCGCCGAGCACGTGTGTGAACGGATGAGACGCCAGGCCGGTGACGTCTGTCCCGATCAACAGCGACACCATCGCGGTGTTGCCCGCGACGACGATACGTTCCAGCGCATCCGGCGGAATGCCAGCGGATGCGAGCGCTGAGACCAGAGCCTCTTCGACCGATTCGACCGCGTTCCGAGTGAGCGATGCCGCCTCGCCCGCGATGGCCGCGGAAACTCGGGAGAGGACGTCGGCGCCGAATCCCACCTGCCGATTCACGCAGCGGGACTCCGCCAGCACCGCCCCTGTGTCCGCATCGATGAGCCGCGCGACGATGTTCGTCGTACCGAGGTCCACGCCCGCCACGACACGCGAGCTACGCCCCGGATGGTCCGCACGGCTCCCGGCGCGCACGACCTACCCCTCTGGCAGAGCCGCGACCCCCCAGCCGCTACCCGTGTGAGCGCAGATGACCGAACCCGTCGGAACGATGTGGACCTCGCTCGTGCTGAAGCGCTGCGATATCTCCTCCGCGAGCCATTCCGCGCGGGACGGCGAGAGTGCGTGCATCACGCAGAACGCCGACGAGCGGGCGTCCCCGACGCCGGTGCCGATCCACTCGAGCGTGTGGGCGAGCGCCGCCTTGGCGCCGCGGATCCGCCCGACCGGCTCGAAGACACCGTCCGTCACCGTGAACGTCACCTTGAGGTTCAGGACGCTGCCGAGCAG
>DASSAH010000297.1:0-5372 GCA_035685585.1 Coriobacteriia bacterium | reverse complement strand
CAACACCATCAGGGTGCACTCCGAGTCCGCAGGCACACAAGCTGAGGCGAGCCGGCTCGCGATGGGCATCCGTGACGAGGTGCTCGTGCCGCGTGGTCTACGCGTGCTGCAAACACACGTGCCCGAGCCGGGGAGCCACTTCCTCGGCGACATCTTCAAGGCCGTCTCCCTGCTCTTGCTCGCGCTCGGCGTTCTCGGCCTGCTCCTGTCGGGGTTCTTGGTGGTGACGACGGTGCAGGCCATCATGGCCCAGCAGGTCAGCCAGGTGGGCATCATGAAGGCGATCGGCGGGAGGGCCGGTCAAGTGACGGGGATGTACCTCGTCATGGCGGCGTTCTACGGGCTGCTGGCTCTCCTCGTCGGCATGCCGGCGGGAGCCGCCGCGGGACGCTGGTTCACGGGGTTCGCCGCCGATCTCCTCAACTTCCGAGTGATATCGATGGCCCCTCCCGTCTACGTCGTCGTGCTCGGCGCGCTCGTCGGTGTGGGCGTCCCGCTCCTCGCGGCGGCTGTTCCGGTCTGGCTTGGAGCGCGCATGAGTGTGGTGAAAGCGCTCAACTCGACCGGGATGTCGGGCACCACGTTCGGCCATGGCCTTCTCGATCGCGCGCTCGGGCTCGTGACCGGTCTGCCGCGGCCGGTGGCCCTGTCCATACGCAACACGTTCCTGCGCAAAGGGCGTCTCGCGCTCACATTGACGACGCTCGTCCTTGCCTCGGCCGTGGTCATGTCGGTCATGACGGTCCGTGATTCGGTGCTCGCGACCGTCGACGAGGTCGATATGTGGCGGTTCGACGCGCAGCTCTACTTCGCGCTTCCGCAAAGCCGCGAGGCTGTCGAGCGCATCGCGTCCGGGGTGGCCGGCGTCGCGGCGGTCTCGAGCGTGTCGGAGGTGCCGGCCGTGCTTGAGCGCTCGGACGGGACCGAGTCGGGGGCGCTCGAGATGATCGGTGTCCGGCCCGATTCGGACTTCATCGCGCCTCGCATCGTCGAGGGGCGATGGCTCAGTCCCAGCGACGAGGGCGTGATCGTGCTCAACGAGGACGTCATGGAGCGGGAGTCAGAGGTCACGGTGGGTTCGCCGGCATCATTCAACGTGCTGGGCCAGACGCACGAACTTCACGTCGCAGGCGTCGTGTCAGCCGGGCTCATGGG
Organism: Coriobacteriia bacterium; assembly: GCA_035685585.1. Taxonomy (GTDB): domain Bacteria; phylum Actinomycetota; class Coriobacteriia; order Anaerosomatales; family SLCP01; genus DASSAH01. The sequence continues at coordinate 4,217 of DASSAH010000297.1, read as the reverse complement.
GCCGGTCGCGTTCGTGCCAGTCGATCATCTCGAGTCGCTCACGGGCACCCCCGGGGCGGTGACGCGTCTCCAGGTGCGCACGTCGGGTGGCGACTCGTTGCAGGAGTCCCGGGTGGCCCGCGCGGTCGAGCAGCGGTTCGAGCAGCGGTCCGTGCCGGTCGCGTTCACGCAGACCGAGACTGAGCAACGTGACCAGGTTGCGAGCCAGCTCGGCATCCTGGTCACGTTCCTCGCGATCATGGGCGTGCTGCTCGCGCTGGTCGGCGTCATCGGATTGACGGGGGCGATGACGATCAACGTGCTCGAAAGCACGCGGGAGATCGGCGTGATGCGCGCCTTGGGGGCGTCGCACCGCTCGATCTACCAGGTGTTCATCGCCGAAGGTGTGGTCGTGGCGCTCATCGCGTGGGCGCTCGGCGCGCTCCTCTCGTATCCCATGAGCTGGGGGCTGCTCGAGCTGCTCTCGAACGCCATGGGACTGCCGCTCGCGTTCGACTTCTCGTGGGAGGGCGTTGCGATCTGGCTCGGCGGCGTGGTAGTCATCGCCGTCGTGGCGAGCCTGCTCCCCGCCTACCGCGCGGCACGGGTGAGCGTGCGCGACGCCATCGCGTACGAGTAGTCCGCGTGGGACGTGAGCGACCGCGCGTGAGCGCGCGCCCTGCTACCATCGGGCCAGTGCCAGCATCCGTTCCGGAGCAGACCGCATGACGCTGCCGCTGTTCGAGCAGTTCCCGGGTGTGGCGGCATTGCCCGTCGCGGGCATCGCCGCGCTCCCCACCCCCCTGCAGCCAGTGGTGCTCGAAGGTGTGTCCGATGCCGTCGGTCAGTGCGCGGTGAAACGTGACGACGCGACGAACCGGCTCTACGGCGGCAACAAGGTCCGCAAGCTCGACTTCCTGCTTGGGTCAGCTCGTGCCGAAGGCCGACGGTCGGTGGTCACGTTCGGGGCGTACGGTTCGAACCATGCGCTCGCGACCGCCGTGCACGCTCGCGCGCTGGGACTCGAACCCCACGTGGTGATGTCCCCGCAGCCTCCGACCGCCTACGCGCGCGCAACGCTCCTCGCGCACGCTCGACTCGGGACGCGCCTGCACCTTGTCGACGGCTGGGACGGGATGCGTGACGCCGCGCGGGTACGACGGCAGCTCGCTCAGCGCGACGGCATCGAGCCGCTCGTCATCCCGATGGGCGGCACCGACGAGCTGGGAGCGATCGGCTACGTGAACGCGGCGTTCGAGGTCGGCTCGGAGTTCGACGTGGTGTATGTGGCGAGCGGCACGCTCGGGACCGCTGTCGGGCTGGCTGTCGGCTTCGCCGCCCTCGGCGCGATGACGCGGACCGTTGCCGTGAGGGTGACTCCCGCCGGGATCGCGAACCTCACCGTTGCGCGCGTCCTGGCCGACAAGACGATCGCCCTGCTTCGCTCGCGCGACGCGACGTTCCCTCGCCTGGACGCCGAGGAGCTTCGCCTCGAACTTCGTGATGAGTTCTTCGAGCCGGGATACGCGGTGCCCACACCACAGGCCGCGCGCGCCGTCGCTCTCGCGCGGCGATCCGGGGTCGTCTTGGAGACGACGTACACCGGCAAGGCGCTCCACGCGCTGTGGACTGACGCCCGCGCGGGCGCGCTTCACGACAAGCGCGTCCTGTTCTGGGACACGTACCACGCCGGACCGATGCCGCCGGCCGGGCCTGTCAGCGCGCTTCCCCGTCGGTTGCGGACGTACGTCGCCGAGTGTGAGCGACTCTATCCTGAGTGACGAGGAGGCCCGTGCGAGGAGCGCGTGAGGCGGCCGCGCCGGCCGATACGGCCACGACCAGCCTCCGTCTACGGGGCGGCCTCGACACGATAGAGAGCGCCGCCGAAGTCGACCACGTAGAGCTCGCCGCCGTCGTCTTCTCCGAACGAGACCACCTGGAGATCGGTCTCCGCAAGTTCGCGGGTGGAAGCCGAGCCGTCCGCGGCCCGCACGAGCCCCCAGATGCGGCCGCTCACGAAGTCGCCGTAGAAGTAGACGCCCTGCATCTGCGGGAACGCGGATCCCCGGTACACGAAACCTCCCGTCACCGAGCGTCCTGCCTCGTGCCGGTACTCCACGATCGGCCACGCGAAGTCGTCCCGGTCCTCGGTGACCGGGCGGCCGGGCGGGAACGGAGCGGTGCCCTCGAACAGGTTCCATCCCCAGTTCTCGCCGCCTGTGCTCGACGCTGGCTGGAAGTTGATCTCCTCGACGGCGTTCTGACCGACGTCCGCGATCCACAGATCGCCGGTCGCGCGGTCGAACGAGAAGCGCCACGGGTTGCGCAGACCGTACGACCAGATCTCGGGCAGTGCGTCCACGCCGTCGGCGAACGGGTTGTCTTCGGGAATCGCGTAGGTGGATGCGCAGCGCCTCACGGATTCGGGCGACTCTCCCACATCGATCCTCAGCATCGCGCCGAGAAGGGTGAACAGGTTCTGGCCGTGCCCCATCGGATCACCGCCGGACCCGCCGTCTCCGAGGCTCGTGTAGAGGAACCCGTCATGCCCGAAGACGATGTGGCCGCCGTTGTGGTTCGCGAACGGCTGGGTCACGCGCAACAGCACCGTCTCACTGTCTCGTCTCGCGCGGTCCTCCGTCGCCAGGAACCGGGAGATGGTGCTCGTCCCGTCGCGGGCGGTGTAACTCACGTAGAAGCGACCGTGCTCGGCGAAGCCTGCGGGAAACGCCACGCCGAGGAGCCCTCGCTCGGAATCGGTGCTGACCGAATCCGAAAGGTCAAGGAAGGGCTCGGGGTCGATCCGGCCGTCGCGGACGACCTTGAGCAGCCCTTCCTTCTCGGCGACGAAGAGCCTGCCCGAGCCGTCACCCGCGCCGAGCGCGAGAAGGGGCTGGTCGAAGCCGTCTGCTACCGGGACCAGGTCGATCTCGAGAGCTTCGAGTGCGGGCTCGTCCCCGGCGGGCTCGCTCGGCGCTCCGGGAAGGGACGGCCGGTCCACGACGACCGGGCCTGCTTCGGGCGCGCACGCGGTCACGCTCACGGCCGCGGTCGCCGCGAAGGCCAGTGTCACGAGCTTGAACGTGCGAGAGCGGTTCACAGCGCGCCTCTCGGCATGACCGGGCCGCGGACTGAGCCTACGGAGTTCCTTCCCGTCCCGCGAGCCTCGATATATGATTGCCGCACTGTGCTGCCCGAGGACGGGTTCGTTTGCTGACGTCTGCAGGCTCAAGGCCGCTGCCGGAGAGGTGACGCACTGCGAACATGAGCGGTGCGTCTGCTGGCATGTGGTCGACCACCTCGATTTGACCGCTCCGATGAGCGGAGCGGCTGTCGAGCTGAGCGAGCAGCTGTTGCCCGACGAGAAGAACGAGGGGTGAGATGCCGGGACTCGGAGTTGTCGTCAACGTCGTAGCGGTCATCGTGGGCACCGCGCTCGGCCTGTTGTTCGGCAGGCTCATCAGCGAGCGTTTCCGGCGGATCGCGTTCTCGGCGATCGGACTGTCGACCACCATCATCGGCGCGAGCATGAGTCTTGCCGGTCTCTCGGAGCTGTCCGCGGGTACCCTCGGCGCCTACGCGGCGCTCCTCCTGGTAGGCTCGCTCGTCGGCGGTGCGCTGCTCGGCGAGTGGCTGCGCATCGAGCACTGGCTCGAGCGGTTCGGCAAGCTGCTGCAGAACGCGGCCTCGCGCGCTCCGGTGCTCGCGCCGGGGCGGGCGGAACAGCCAGGCGAGAAGGCCCACACCCTCGTCGAAGGGTTTGTGACGGCGTCGCTGCTCTTCTGTGTCGGCGCCATGACCGTGCTCGGCTCGATCCAGGACGGCTTGGGAGACCCGTCGCTGCTGTACCTCAAAGCGCTTCTCGACGGGATGGCGTCGGTGGCTCTCGCGACGACCCTGGGTGTCGGCGTGGGTCTTTCGGCCGTTCCGATCCTCGTGATCCAGGGGAGCATCGCGCTCGGCGCCAACTCCGTGGAACCGCTCATGACGCCTCAGGTCATCGCGTCGATCGAAGCGACAGGGGGCGCGCTCATCCTCGCGATCGGACTGGACCTTGCGGGAATCAAGCGCCTACCGGTCGGTAACATGCTGCCAGCGATCGTCATCGGCGCGATCGCGGCGGCGGTACTCACGTGAGCACGGAGGCCGACACGGGTGTGCGCGTCCCGCACGACGCGGAGCGCTCCGACCCTCCCGCGCCGATCTCGCGTTTCAACTGGGGCGCGTTCCTCATCCCG
>DASSAH010000296.1:0-3314 GCA_035685585.1 Coriobacteriia bacterium | reverse complement strand
GTTGGCAGCCTGGCATCCTAGAGATTGCCGGCCGCCCTACCCCTACTCTCCGCCTCTCGTCCGTCTGTTGTGGCACCGTCGACACAACGCGATCAGGTTGCTGTCGTCGTTTGTCCCGCCGTGCGCGAGCTTGATTAGGTGGTGAACGTCAGTCGCCTGGCCGCCGCAATCCCAACACTCGGGGTGTCGCGCGATGAACGCATCTCGCCGCCGTGTCCAGTCCGCCGTGTAGCCGCGCTCTGTCGCGCTCGGTCTGCGTGCGTCGATCTCTCGGCCACGCTCGCTGGCGTGCTCCGCGCACCGACCGCGCGCCGTTGCCGTCCGCCAGCACGTTGGCACGCGACACGGACTAAGCGGCCTAACAGCCAACCTTCACACCTCGCGTTTCTACCGCCGGCCGGATCATCCGCGAGCGCGCGCTTGAGCTCTCCCCGTAAACGCGGAAACGCCACCTAAGCGTCCGTACTGAAGACGGACGAAGAGGTGGCGGTGGCAGGCACCGGCGGATATGAACTTGTAACGGCAGTGTAACGCCAGGCTAGGTGACTGTCAAGCCCTTGGCGCGCTCAACTCCCGCAACGAACGACTTGAGGCCTCGTTGCAACTGTCGGGCGAGACGACGGGCGCCGCCACGCTCAGCCCAGCGGATCACGCGGCGCATCATCACGTAGGGGTCGCTGGGGGCCAGCCGAGCCTCTCGCCGCCTTCGCAATCCAGGACGGCCGCGATGTCTCTTGCCCATCCTATCCTCCATCCGGCCACGGCAGTCTCGCGGGATCTATCCTATCAGGCCAGCACACCACCTGCACCCTTCCGCCCCGCGCGAACAGGATCGGGTGGCTGGGCTTGCCGTCGCGTCGGCAGCGCGGGCACTCGCGCAGCCGCTCGCGCATCTCCGACGCCGCGCCGATCTCGACGTCGGCGAGCCAGTGATTGCAGGTCGGGCAGCGGATCTGCTGGGTCGCCGTCTGTGTCTCCATTGCTGCCATCGTCGTGCTCCCGTGCCGCGATGCTGTCTACGTCCCCGACCACTCGTACCCGCAGGCCCCACAGGTCCACCAGCCCTGACTCTGCCGCAGTCGCGTCCGGCAGCGCGGGCAGAGGCCTTCGACCGGCGCCGGCACCCGCGGCAGCCCCTCCAGCTCGGCGGACAGTCGGGCGCGCCCGATCGCTAGCAGCCGGTCGCCGGCCGCGCGGATCAGGTCTGGGTCCTCAGATGGATCGGGCCGGTCGTCCCAGGTGCCGCGGACGAGCTCGCGGTCCCGCGCGACGGCGTAGCGGCGTTTACAGCCGCGGCACCAGAGCTGGCCGGGGAAGAAGAAGCTGACCGGCTTCTCCTTGCCGCACTGCGTGCAGACCCGCGTGCCGCTCGGCGTGACGCGCTCGGCGGCCAGTTGCCGGCGGCGCGCCAGCTGGCACTCTCGGCAGCGCGAGTAGTAGCCATCCGAGCGGGCCAAGTCGCGGGTGAAGGCCGTGAGCGCCAGTGTCCGCCCGCAGGCTCGGCAGGTCTTCGTCGCGACGGCCTCGATGGTCACGGCCTGCCCTCCTCGCCCTGCCCATCGCATTGGTAACTACCAGCCGCGATTGGTAGTTGCTGATCGCCATCAGTCGCGCCGCTGATCTCGGCGCGGAGGGCGGCATCCGCGGCTTCCACCGCCGCGATCGCCCGCTTGCAGTTCGGACAGCGATCCTTGTCTTTGGTTGAGAGCTTGCACGTCGGGCAATCCCAGACCGAGTCGACGAGCACCTGCCGCAGCTTGTGGACGGATCGCAGGTGGCTGTCAGCGCACCTGTTGGCAAGACTGCACTCCGCCCGCGCCTCGTCTCGCTCGCGGCGGGTGTCCGTCAGCAGTCGCTCGGTGGTCGCCAGATTCGCGGCGCACCCGTCGCGCTCGCGCTCGGCAACCGAAAGGCGATCAATCAGGTCGCGAGCGTCCTCGATCATCCCGTAGGTGTCGATTCGCAGTGATAGCATCCGACACAGACTGACACGCAAAGCGCGTTCGGCGGCAGTGTCCCTCTCCGCCGCCGCCAGCGCCGCCCGCAGGTCGGCGATCTCCTCTCCCCGCGCCCGCCACGAGGCGCAGAGGGCGGCGCAACTCGTCGCCAGCGGCGTGCTAAACCCGCGAGACGACCAATTGTTGACGTGCGCCTGCACCGCCGCCTCGATCTCCTTGACCTGGGCCTCCGTCACCTGCTCACTCACGGCTTGCCTTCAGCGCGGCGCGGGCCTTGGCATCGGCAGCCGCAATACGGTCACAGCGGGCGTGCAACTCAGGAGACACGCGCGTGCTTGCAACGCCAACCATCAGCAGACGAGCCTCGTCTCCAGACAAAGCGCACCCGCGCAACTCCGCCAGCGCCCCGCGCAGCGCCGACAGGCGGGCGAGGAGGGCGAGAACGGTAGCTGAGTCACAGGCGGCGTTAAACCTTGCCTTCGCCTCGGACGCCTCTACGGCTGCGCCTAGCCGCCATTTCACCTCATCGCTGTCGATAGGTAGCGGACTCGGCGCGTTGTGAGTAATGCTTGCGAAGTGACTATAAGCATTCCGCGCTGCCTTTACCTCGCTCGCCAGCCGCGCCAACTCGCGCTCGTCGGGGGTTAGGTGCTGTAGATCGCTCACGCTGCCTCCTCCTTCCAGTACACGATCATCTGATTCGCCTGCGCCGTCAGGAACTCGTATCGCTCGCGCTCGCGGGCGAGGAGCTCGTCGCGCGCGGGCCCGCGGTTGTTGCCGCCTGCAGACTCTCCGCCTCTACGATTCGTCGCCCGATCCACTCGGTGACCTGGGGCACGACGGCGTTGCCGAGGCATCTAAGTCGGTCCACCCGAGCGGGAACCCCATCAGCCACTCGTGCGAAACCGTCCTCCCAGCCAGGGGCCCAAGTGCCTAGAACAGACTGGGCATTCTCCCGGCGGTATTGCGCCCAAGCCGCTTCTGCGTCGCATGCCAGAAGTCGTGACAGTACTTGCACAGCGTTTCCAGGTTCTCCGGATCGTTGTTCTCTGGCACCTGATCGATGTGGTGAACCTGTAGGCTTGTCTTGCCCCCGCAGGCTTCGCAGTTCTCTTTGCGGTGCTTCTGAGCGCGTAGGTGATAGGTCGTCCAGTGCTTCGGGTGCTTCCGCGAGTTTGCGCACGTAAGCGAGCAGTACTTCCTCCGCTGAAACACGCTCAGATCTTCCAGACGATCTCCAAATGTCTTGCGCTCTAGGCGCACTCCGCAGAATTCGCAGTACTTCTCCGGTTCGGGCTTCCTGGCTTGCGGCACCTCGACCACCTCCTGCCCCATAAGCCAGTATACGCTTATGGG
>DASSAH010000295.1:0-2646 GCA_035685585.1 Coriobacteriia bacterium | reverse complement strand
GTCTCCTCGCCGATGACTTTCTGGAACTCACGGACGATGACCGGGTAGGGATGCGGACCGACCGCGCTGCCAAGCACGTAGAAGGTGTCGGTCACCCGCTCGACCCAGTGACGGAGGGCGGCGGTGACCGCGTCCGCGAGCGTCGCGCTCCCCTCAGCGACCGGCACCACCTCGGCCCCGAGCAGGCGCATCTTGTAGACGTTCAGCGACTGGCGGCGCATGTCCTCCGTGCCCATGAACACCGCGCACTCCAGGCCCATGAGCGCGGCGGCGGTCGCGGTGGCGACCCCGTGCTGCCCGGCGCCGGTCTCAGCGATGACCCTGCGTTTGCCCATGCGCCGGGCGAGGATGCACTGACCGATGGTGTTGTTGATCTTGTGGGCGCCAGTGTGGTTGAGGTCCTCGCGCTTGAGGTAGACCCGCCCGAGCCCTACCTCGGCAGCCAGCCGCTCGGCCAGGTAGAGCGGTGACGGACGGCCGACGTAGTCCTCGAGCAACGTACCGAACTCGGCGGCGAAGGACGGGTCGGCCAGCGCGGACCTGAACCCCTCGTCGAGTTCGGTGAGCGCCGGGACGACCGTCTCCGGGACGAAGGTGCCCCCGTACGGACCGAAGAAGCCCCGCGCGTCGGGGCTCGAATACGCCATCTCGGCAGATGGCAGGTACACGTCGCTCACACCCGCACCTCCTCATCCGCCGCGTGGACGGCGGCGACGAACGCATGCAGTCTCAGACGGTCTTTATGGCGCAGCCGTTCCTCCACGCCCGAGGAGACATCCACCGCGTACGGCGCGAGGGAACGGATCGCGCCCCCGACGTTCACCGGGTTGAGTCCGCCCGCCACGATCACCGGGACCCAATCGGGCAGCGGGGCCACGGCGTCCCACGGGAACGTCCGGCCGGTTCCGCCGTTCATGCCCTCAACATACGTGTCGAAGAGCAGCGCCGCTACAACGCCTCGGTACTCCTCGAGCGTGGCTGCGTCGAACGCCGGGCCCACCCGCACAGCCTTGATGACCGGCGCGCATGCGCTGGCGCACTGCTCCCGGTCCTCCGACCCGTGGAACTGGACCGCCGCGAGGTTGAGCCGCGCGACGGCCCGTTCCACGTAGTCCGCGGGTGCGTCGACGAACACGCCTACCCTCGGCACGAACGGCGGGACGGCCGAGAAGATCACCTCCGCCTCGGTCAACGTGACCTGCCGCGGGGACTCCGCCAAGATGACCCCGAGCGCGTCAGCCCCGGCGCGCACCGCCTCGGCCGCATCACCCGCCGAGGTCAGGCCGCAGACTTTGACCCGTGTCCGCACGTTGCGCATGACCGTCCTTCCTTACCACCGCTCACTCGCCTTCGCAGAGCGTCCCGGCGGCGAAGTCGTAGTCCTCCAGTCCACCCGCGTTGTACGCCTCGTACGCTCCGAGGTCGAAGTTGCCGTGCCCCGAGAGGCAGAACAGGATCGTCCGCTCCTCCCCGGCCTCCTGGGCGGCGAGCGCCTCGTCGATGGCGACCCGGACCGCGTGGCTGCTCTCAGGCGCCGGCAGGATACCCTCGCTTCGCGCGAACGCGACGGCCGCGTCGAAGCACGTGGTCTGGTGCACCGCGACCGCTTCGATGAGGTCCTCCTTCCGCAAGAGCGAGACAAGCGGCGAGTCGCCATGGTAGCGCAGGCCGCCCGCATGGATTCCTGCGGGGACGAAATCGTGGCCGAGCGTGTACATCATGAGTTGCGGCGTCATGCCGGCCTCGTCACCGAGGTCGTAGCGGTACTGGCCCGCGGTGAGCGTCGGACACGCTTTCGGTTCCACCGCGACGAGACGGGTCTTCGACTGACCGTCGAGCCGCCGCTTGTAGTACGGGAACGCGATGCCCGCGAAGTTCGAGCCGCCGCCGACACACGCGATAACCACGTCCGGCTCGGCCTGGGCCATCTCCATCTGCGCGATGGCCTCCTCACCGATGATCGTCTGGTGGAGACAGACATGGTTGAGCACGCTGCCAAGACAGTAATGCGTGTCCTCACGCATCGCGGCGTCCTCGACCGCTTCCGAGATGGCGATGCCGAGACTGCCGAGCGAGTCGGGGTCGATGTCGAGCACGTGGCGTCCGGCGTTCGTGCGCGTAGACGGCGAAGAGATGACCTCAGCCCCGTACGTCTCCATGAGGATACGCCGGTACGGCTTCTGGCGATAGGAGATGCCGACCATGTACACCACGCATTCCATGCCGTAGAGCGCGCACGCGATGGCGAGCGCGCTTCCCCACTGGCCCGCACCGGTCTCCGTCGCGATGCGCGCAATCCCCTCGCGCTTGTTGTAGAACGCCTGCGGAATCGCGGTGTTAGGCTTGTGGCTCCCCGCGGCCGAGACACCTTCGTACTTGTAGAAGATCTTCACTCCCTCAGGCAGGCCGAGGGCCTTCTCGAGTTGCCGCGCTCTGTGCAGAGGTGTCGGGCGGTACGTGCGATACACCTGCCGGACCTCTTCGGGGATCTCGATGAACCGCTCCGTCGAGACTTCCTGCTTGATGAGTTCCATGGCGAACAGAGGTGCGAGCGCGTCGGGTCCGATGGGCTCTCCCGTCACAGGGTGCAGCGGCGGCGGGAGCGGGACGGGCAGATCGGGAGCGATGTTGTACCAGTGCGTCGGC
>DASSAH010000294.1:0-3098 GCA_035685585.1 Coriobacteriia bacterium | reverse complement strand
CGGCGGCAAGCCAGTCCCGAAGCCCGCCCGTGACGGTGACGAGGGCGTCGGCGTGCCGGTACTGGGTGCTCATGAGCCACTCGAAGAGCGGTCTCAGGTGCCGGGTCCTCGGCCAGGCGATGAAGAGGTCCTCGTAGGGGCCGTTCACCTCGAGCACGATCGGTATCCCCACGCGCCGGGCCCACCGCGTGGTGAGGACGGTGGCGAAGTGCGCGCGGCAGTAGATGACGTCCGCGCCGCGCACCTGGCGCCGCATCTGCCGCTGCGTGCGGACGAACTCCCGCGCCCGCACGAGCGCCCCGTACCGCGCCAGGTGCCTAGGCTCGAACAGCGTCACCGTGTGACCGAGCTCGCGCAGCCCGCCGATGATCTCATGCACATGCGCGTAGCTCGCCTGCCCCTCTTTCGTGACCTGGAGGCAGAGGTACGCGAGGTCCAGAGCGCGGGCGCGAGCGTCGGAGGACTGCGCTGAAGGCGCGGATTCAGCTCGTGCGGCGGACTCCATCACAGGCCGCGCCGGTCCGGGCGGTTCGCCGCGTACCACTCAAAGGTGCGCCGCAAGCCCTCGGCGAACGGCACGATGGGCGTGTAGCCGAGCACCTGCGCGGCCCGGTCGATGGCCGCCTGCGAGTACCGCACGTCGCCGACTCTCGGCTCGCTGAACGCCACCTCGCCGGATCGCCCCGTAAGGCTCCGGAGTGTCTCGATGACATCAAGCAACGAGGTCCGGTCGCCACAGGCGACGTTGAGGGCCGAGCCGTCCAGTCGGCCTGACTTGAGCGCGAGCATGTTCGCTGCCACGACGTTGTCAACGTAGGTGAAGTCCCGCGCCTGCGTGCCGTCGCCATGGACGAGGTAGGGTTTCTCGTCGAGCGCCGCCGTCATGAACCGCGCGATGACACCGGCGTACTGCGAGGTCGGGTCTTGGCGAGGTCCGAACACGTTGAAGTAGCGGATCGCGAGTGTCTCCATGTCGTAGATGTCGGCGAACACCCTGGTGTAGTGCTCGCAGGCGAGCTTGGAGACCGCGTACGGCGAGCGGGGCGCCGGCGTCATCGCCTCGTGCTTGGGGAGCTGCTCGCCGTCCCCGTAGACCGACGAGGACGACGCGAGCACCACTCGGCGGACACCGGCCCTGTGCGCGGCGCTCAGCAGCTTGAGCGTGCCCCCGACGTTCACGTCGTTCGTGGTGACCGGCGCCTTCACCGAGCGAGGCACTGACGGCAGGGCCGCCTGATGGAGGATCATGTCGACCCCGCGGACCGCCTCTTCCACAGTCTCCAGGTCGCGGATGTCGCCCTCGATGACGTCGATCCGCTCAAGGCAATGGGTGAGGTTCTCGCGCCGTCCGGTCGCGAAATTGTCGAGGACTCGCACCCGGTAGCCGCCGTCAGCGAGAAGCCCGTCGACGATGTTGGAGCCGATAAAGCCGGCGCCTCCTGTGACGAGCACCGTTTCGGTGGTCATGCGGTCCGCTCCTGTCCCTCGCGCGTAGCCCGCGCGCCGTCTCTAAGCGCCTCGACCCTCAATCGCTCGACGTGCATCCCGACGAACAGGGAGAACATGCCGATGACCATGACGTAGGCCGAAGGCGTCTGTGTGATCGCTGTGAGCGCCAGGAACACGGCGCCGGCGCCGACGAACCGGTCGGCGCCTCCTCGCAGCCCCGTGCTCATGAGCCACGCGAGGTAGAGTATCCACGCGCCAGCGTAAAGGAACCCGCCCTGAAGGGCAAAGCGTAGGTAGTCGTTGTCGATCGCCGTGCCGAGGAGGAGTTCCGGCGGTCCGAAAGTGCCGAGCACGCGGTGTTGCAGGAGGTCCCACGCCGCGCTCCAGAACACGACGCGACCCGCGAGGTTCGGGTCCGCGTGCACCCCTTCCGTAATCACCCGCACGGCCGACGCAATCCGGTCCGCGAGCGCGGCGGCGGTGTGCGGGAAGGCGACGGCGGCGCCCGCGACGGCGACGACCGCGACGGCGACGACCAGCATCCACGTGATGATGGTCTGCCAGCGCACGAGGCTGCTCCGCCGCCGCCCGAACGCGGCTCCGACGCACACGGCGACGAGCGCGCCCACGAGCGCGCCGCGCGACTGGGTGACGAGCATGATGGCGAGCGCGGGCATGACGAGCGCCACGCGCTGAGCGAGGGTCACCCGTCCGAACGCTGCGAACACCAGCGCGAGTCCGCCGAGCGTGGCGAGGATGTTCGGGTTGGTGTACAAGCCCCCTACCCGCCCGATCAGCCAGATCCCCCCGTATGCTTCGGCGGTCGCGAGTCCCCACTCGTGAAGCGTGATCGCAAGAGGCAGCGTGATGCCTCGGTAGTGGAGGAACAAGACGAGGCCGGCGAGTGCCGCGACGACGGTGATGCTCGTGAGTGCGACGTAGCGTACCCGGTCCCGGTCGACCCCGGAGCGGGCGACGAGCACGCCGAAGACGAGCGAGGCGCCCGTCGCAAGTGGGATGATCGCCGCCGACACCGTGCGCAGCGGGTAGTCCGTCAGAGCGCCGATGAGGGGGAGTGCGGTCCCAAACGCCACGAACAGGGCCGCGGGGGCCCCCCACCGCACAACGTCAACGGCCGCGCGACGGGCGCCTTCGTCGGCGAGGAGCAGTGCCCCCATGAGTCCGATGCTCACAAGCGGCCCGAGTCGAAGGAGGCCTTCGCCGCCTCCCACACCGAGACTGATCACCATCTTATCGCCGAGCAGAGAATACGCGGCGATCCACGCGACGAGCGCGGCCGGGGCCGCGGCGACGCGTACGACCGCGTACCAGGCCGCAACGGCGAGGAGGGGAAGCGCCCACAAGGGGTCGAGGACCCACGCCGCGGCCCCGGCGAGCGCTGCGACAGCCACCGGCGCCGCAGCAGCGACCGGCGCGTGTCCGCCGGAGAGGCTCCCGGGCGACGCGATGCCCGGGTACTCCCCTCTAAGCGCGACTCTCACGCCTCGGTTCCCGTCAGGACCACGGCCCGTATCGTCATCCCGAGCTCCTTGAGGACGAAGGCGGCGTCGTCAAGTTCGGGTACCCGGGTGACGCCGTCATGGACCACCAGAACGACGCCGTCGACCGCGCCCGCGAGGTGCCCCGCT
>DASSAH010000293.1:0-1956 GCA_035685585.1 Coriobacteriia bacterium | reverse complement strand
ACCATGTCTGGCCTCCCGAGAAGTACTTTTGTGAGGACCGATCTTGGCAAACAAGGCCGCAAACTTCAATATCAAGATCACGGGATCTTTCGAATACATTAGCCAGAACATCACGAACTGCCTGATCAATCGTATCGAATTTTCTGCGGCCTATCGCGCAATTTGCAGATAATTCGCAGGAATCTGGAATATTACTTGGTGGCGCAGTCTCCATGGGAGGCTGAGACGAGAAGAATGATCGATTTGGCATGCGGTCGATTACACCTGCGGCATACAGTTCAAGTGCCACATCCACGAGCCCCAACGAATCCGATCGTTTCAGTGAATTTGCGCCGACATATGAATATGTACTAATCCCACCGCGCAGTCCAATCGGATCACTCTCCACGTACCGTCCCGTGGTCGGATCGTAATCCCGGAAGTAGTTGTAGACCAGTTCGCTCGCCGCGTCGTAGCGCTGGCCCGGGAAGCGCATGTCGAGGGTGAAGGCGATGCCGTCGCCGTCGGGATCTTCGTTCGGGGCGCTGTTGCCGAACGCCTCGCCCGTCAGGTCCCAGCGCCACACCGCCACGTCGCGGGCCGGGTCGATCGCCACGCGCGGGCTGCCGAGGGCGTCGGGTTCGAGGTAGTAGAGCGTCTGGCTCGTGCCGGCGCCCACCAGCAGGCCGACGGGCAGGTCGTCCAGCCAGATCGCCTGCTGGAGCGTGTTGCCGGCGGCGTCGTAGTCGCCGAGCCAGTGGCCGGCCTCGTCGTAGACCGTGTGGACGGTCTGGCCGCTGCCGCTGCGGTACACGCGCTCGCCCTTGGCGTTGTAGCGGTAGTCCATCGCGACGACGCCATCGCGCTTGACCTGTTTCAGCCGGCCGGCGTCGTCGTAGGCGAACTCGCGCACCGTCGCGGGCGCCAGCTTCGTCGGCGCGACGGCCGGTGCCTTGCCACCACGCTTGCCCGCACGCGCTGCCTGCACGCGTGCCTGCGCCTGCGCGCGCCAGCTGCGTGCCTGCGCGCGCGTGGCGTTGGCTTGGCTGCGCGCCGTCGGCGGCGCGGTGGCCGCCGCCGCACCACCGATGCGGATCGTGTTGCCCGCCGCATCGTAGGCCCGGTTCTCGCTGCCCGCGCTGCTCAGGCGATGCGTGCCCGTGGCGTAGGCGAAGCTGCGCGTCGCGCCGTTGGTGTCGGTCGTGCGGTCGCCGGTGGCGTTGTAACCGTAGCCCTGCAACAGCGCGTTGCTCGCACCGTCGCGGACCTCGGTCAGTCGATCCAGGCCGTCGTACGTGTACTTGCGCTTCGGCGGGTCGGCCTGACTGGCGTTGCGCAGCGAGTCGAGATTGCCCGCCGCATCGAACCAGTAGCCCTCGCTCAGCCCGCCCGCGCGGCTGTCCTCGACGTACCCCGGCCGGCCGCTCGGCGTGCGCGAATGGGTCAGCTTCCTGCCGTTGCCGTAGGTCCACCACCACGCCGGACCGAACGGGTAGTGCACGGTGCCCGAGACCAGCGTCTTCACCTGGCCGTTGGCCAGCGTCACCGTCAGGTCCGTCGCATCGCCGCGGCCGTTGCGGCCGATCCGCACCTGCGCGCCGTCCGGATAGGTCATCCCGAACACCAGCGGCGTCGGCGGGCGCGGACGCCCCGGCGCATCGGTGCCGTTGCGCACCCGCGGCGCATGGTCGTAGCGCACCGTGAAGCTGCGGCCCTGCGTCGTCTGCACCTTGCGCGTGAGGTTGCCGAAACGGTCGTAGCAGAACGCGGTGCCGTCGCTGCCGCCGACCGTCATCCGCGCGAGGCGGCCGACGTGGAAGGTCTCGCCGGCCGGGCACTCGGCGGGCGGCGTGTCCCAAGTGAAGGCGAGGCTGCGGCTGCTGTCCGGATACGCCACCGAAGTCACCCGGTCGATCAGGTCGTAGCCGTAGGTCGCGGTGATGTTGCGGGCGTCGGTGCGGGTGGCCAGGCGGCCGG
>DASSAH010000292.1:0-1911 GCA_035685585.1 Coriobacteriia bacterium | reverse complement strand
TCGCGACCGGCATCGACGCCGGTCGACTGCTCCAGGTGCTGGCGGTGCTCGAACGTCGCGGCGGTCTTACGTTCGCGGGTCACGACGTCTACGTGTCGGTCGCCGGCGGGGTGCGTGTCACGGAGCCCGCTGTTGACGTGCCCCTTGCGATCGCGTTGGCCTCCGCGCGTCAAGACCGCCCGGTCGAACTCGACACGGTCGCCTTCGGTGAGGTGGCGCTGACCGGACTCGTCCGGCCGGTAGCGCGCTCGGAGGCTCGTATGCGCGAGGCGGCGCGGCAGGGTCTGAGGACGATCGTGGCCCCGGCGTCTTCCGCGCCGCCGGATGGCGTGCGGCTCCTCGCGCCACATAGCGTCTCGGAGCTGGTCGCCCTCGGCTGGTGAACCGCTCCGCACGGCGCCAGCCGTCGGGGGTAGCGCGCTGGAACCCAACGGCAGGGTCTGGCAGAATCGACGGCAAGGACGGGCAGACCCGTCCGGGAAGGAGGGGGGATGGGCCGCGGCGACGGGTCCCGTCTGCGGGCCGAGCTCGAGAAGGTGGCGCCGGGGACTCCCCTCCGCGAGGGGCTCGACTACATCATCGCTTCGCGCACCGGTGCGCTTATCGTCATCGGTGACCGCGAGGCTGTCGAGCCGTTGTGTAACGGCGGCTTCACCATCGACACGGAGTTCCTGCCCCAGCGACTGTACGAGCTCGCGAAGATGGACGGGGCGATCATCCTCGATGACAGGTGCGAGACGATTCTGCGTGCGAACGTGCACCTCGTTCCGGATTCAACCCTTCCCACGTCGGAGACCGGGATGCGGCACCGCACCGCCGAGCGGGTGAGCCGACAGACCGACGCGCTCGTCATCTCAATCTCCCAGCGTCGCGAGGTCGTGAGTCTCTACCTCGGCGGCAAGCGCGCGATTCTCGACCAGACGGAGGTCCTCCTCGCCAAGGCCAACCAGGCGCTGCAGACCCTCCAGCGCTACCGCACGCGGCTCGATCAGACGCTCGATCGGCTCACCGAACTCGAGTTCGACGATCTCGTCACGCTGGGTGACGTCACCGAGGTGATCGGCCGCTTCGAACTCGTGCGGCGCACAGCTCGCGAGGTGGGCCGCTACATCGCCGAGCTCGGGACCGAGGGGAGACTCGTGCGCATGCAGGCCGAGGAGCTCACGGCGACCGTGGACGAGGAGTACCTGCTGGTGCTTCGCGACTACATGCGTGACGAGGGACCGCGCAAGGCGGGATCGGTGCGGGCGGACCTCTCTCGGCTCGGTACAGAGCGCCTGCTCGAACCATCCACCATCGCGACAGCTCTCGGCATCGGTGAGGCGGAACCTCCTTCGTCAGAGGACCACATGCGGCCTCGCGGACTTCGCGTGCTGCGGAGGATTCCGATGCTCCCCGGGTCGGTCGTCACCCGCATCGTCGAGCGGTACGGCACCTTGCAGGGAGTGCTCGCTGCCACCGTGCAGGACCTCGATGAGGTCGACGGGATAGGGACGCGTCGCGCGATGGCCATCACACAGGGGCTGGCGCGCATCAGGGAGCGCGAAAGGGGCTGAGCGTAGCCCCGAGTGGTAGAATCGCTGTAGCGGCCGGGCTGACGACCGGCCGCGCGGTGTGTTCGGCGGCACGGCGAAGGGAGGGTGGGCGCGCGGAGCCTTCGCGGCTCGCAGAGGCGTCACATACGTATGATCGCCCGAATCCTCCTCACGGCTGCAGGCGCAGCGGGAGGACTCGCGGTCACGAGGCTGGTTGACTGGACGGCTCAGACGGGGTACCCGCCCTACGTCATCTTCATCATCTTCATCATCCTCGGGTCCTCGGTGGGCTACGTCTTCGGTGGCATCTTCGGCCGAGAGTTCTTGCGCATCAGGGACCGCTCCGAGCAGCACCTCAGGGACATGGCGCCTGTCG
>DASSAH010000291.1:0-2629 GCA_035685585.1 Coriobacteriia bacterium | reverse complement strand
AACGCGCGTCACTGGACGCGGCAGCCACGAGCGCGCTTGCCGAGCGGGTACGCGCCTTCGTCGCGGGCGCGGACGGCGTGACGTTGCCGCTAACGCTCGAGGACGGGCGGCCCGCGTTCGACGCGAGGGCGGTCTCGCACCTGGTTGACGTGCGGTACGTGCTTCGCGGCGCGTGGATAGCGGCCGGCATCGCCGCGGTCCTGGCCGCGGCCTGGACGATGGCGGCTGTCAGGACTGGACGGCGCAGGGAGCTTGCGGCCTCGCTGACCGGCGCGGCGTGGGGGACCGCTGGGGCGGTGGCGCTCGCCGTTCTCGGTGCCGTCGTCGATTTCGACTGGTTCTTCACCGCGTTCCACGCGGCCTTCTTCGCCCCCTCGACGTGGCAGTTCCCAGCCGATGCCCTGCTCATCAGGCTCTTCCCCGAGCCGTTCTGGGCGGTGTCGGGCGCCGTCTGGGGAGCGGGAGCGCTTCTGGCCGGCGCCGGCTACGCGTTTCTTGGCAGGCAGCTCGGTCGAGGCGGGACGGACGCCACGACATGACAGCGGCGGGGAGAAGTGTACACTCTTGTCGGGCGGGTATCGTGCCCAGTGAGGGGTCATCCGGCGGCTCGGTCGCTCTGACGCGCGGCTGGAGGCATGTCCGTAACGGTGTGAGAGGAGCGTTGCATGGCCGCCAAAGAGGGATACTGCGTGAAGTGCAAGGACAAGCGCGAGATGAAGGAAGCACAGCAGATCACGATGAAGAACGGTCGCCCCGCGACGCAGGGCGTGTGTCCGGATTGCGGCACCAAGATGTTCAAGATCGGCAAGTAGGCTTCCCTACGGCCGGAAGTGACTGAGCGGGCGCCGGGTGCCTCCGGCGCCCGCGTGCGTGTTCAGACGGGACGGGAGCGTCGATGAACGTCATCGTGGTCGGGTGCGGACGAGTGGGCTCGCAACTCGCCACCTTGCTTTCGATCGAGGGGCACAATGTCGTCGTCATCGACAAGAACCCCTCGGCGTTCAGGCGCCTCGGCGCCATCTTCAACGGGGTGACCATCAAGGGACTGGGCTTCGACGAAGAGATACTCGAACAGGCCGGGATCCGGGATGCCGACGCGTTCGCGGCGGTCACGAACCTCGACAACACCAATCTCATGGCCGCCGAGGTCGCGCGGAAGCTTTTCAATGTCGAGCATGTCGTGGCCCGTCTGTACAACCCGCTCCGCGAGCGCACGTACCAGCAGCTCGGGCTCGACTACGTGTGCGGGACCACGCTCATGGCCGAGGTGCTCCTCGACAAGATCAACGCCGGGCATGGCCATCACATCTCGGCGCTCGGCGACGTGGAGATCGTGCAGTTCAAGACGAGCGAGCTCTGCGACGGTAAGCGGGTCAGCGAGATCGAGATCGAGCGGCGCTTCAGAGTCGCCGCGGTCCGGCGTGGCGACGAGACGTTCGTGCCCGAGTCCGACACCGTGCTGCACGCCGGGGACATCGTGATCGGGTCGGTCGAAGAAGAGGCGTACAGCAGGATCGAACGGTACATGGGGGAGTGAGCCGATGTACATCGTCATCAACGGCGGCGGCAAGGTCGGCTCCTATCTTGCCCGGACGATGCTGAACTCGGGCCACGACGTGGCGCTCATCGAGAAGCGCGCCGAGATCGTGGAGCGGCTGGTCGGCGAGTTGCCGCAACGCGTGCTGCTGATCCATGGCGACGGCTGCGACGCGACCTTCCAGGAGGATGCCGGCGCCGGGCGGGCGGACGTCTTCGTGGCCGCGACGGGTGAGGACGACGACAACCTCGTGGCGTGCCAGCTCGCCAAGGTGGCGTTCGGCCTGCCGAGGACGATCGCGCGGGTGAACAACCCCAAGAACGAGCACATCTTCAACGCGCTCGGCATCGAGGCGATATCGTCGACGACCATCATCTCGCGCATGATCGAGGAAGAGGCGACTGTCGGGGACATCCGCACGCTCATCGCCCTGCGCAAAGGGAACATGGCGATCGTCGAGATCGAACTGCCGACCGACAGGTGCGTGGTCTGCGACAAGGCGGTGTCCGAACTCGACCTGCCGCCCGCGTGTGTCCTCATGGCGATCGTGCGGGGCGACGACGAGGTCGTCACCGTGCACGGCGACACCCTGCTGCAGCCGGGAGATCAGATCATCGCGTTTACGGCGGTCGAGCACGAGAAGGCGCTGAAGAAGGCGCTCACCGGGGAGTAGGGCTGTGTCCGAGAGAGAGTCGAAGCGGGTGTCGGCGATCCTCGAGAGTATGGGGAGGTATCTGCCGGGCATGGCCGCCGAAGCCGCGTTCATCGCGGGCCTGATGCTCGTTGCGCTCGCCGGTGCGGCCCTCGCTACGGCGATCTGGTAGGCCGGCGATGCTCGTCCGCCCGCGGCGCGAAGACCACCTCGTCATCGGGAAGTACACCGGGAAGGTGATCGTCGGCGTCGGCGTCCTGATGACTGTCCCGCTCGCGACGTCGCTCGTCTTCGCTGAGTGGGACACCGCGTTCGATTTCGTCATCAGCATGATGGTCTGCTTCATCTTCGGCTTCGGCGCCCAGTTGCTGTGCAGGACACACCGGGACCTGCAGCGAAGCCACGGGTTCGTCGTGGCGGCCGGCTCGTGGATCGTGGCG
>DASSAH010000290.1:0-2023 GCA_035685585.1 Coriobacteriia bacterium | reverse complement strand
CCTGTGCGGCGGCTGTACGCGACGCAGTTCCATCCCGAAGTGGCGCACACCGAGTTCGGACGAGAGATCATCGCACGATTCCTGCATGACGTGGCGGGCATCCCGCCAGCCTGGACGATGGTCAACATCATCGATGAGGCCGTCGAGCGTATCCGCGCCGAGGTGGGCTCGGGCCGTGTCATCTGCGGGCTTTCCGGGGGTGTGGACTCGAGCGTGGTCGCGGCACTCGTGCACCGCGCGGTCGGCGATCGGCTGACGTGCGTCTTCGTCGACCACGGCATGCTGCGCCTCGATGAGGCCGAGCAGGTCGTGCGGACGTTCCGGGACCAGTTCCACGTGGACCTCGTGCACGTCGATGCCGAGCAGCGCTACCTCTCGCTCCTTGCGGGGGTCACCGATCCCGAGACGAAACGCAGGATCATCGGCGAGGAGTTCTGGAAGATCTTCTTCGAGGAGGCCACGAGGCTCGAAGGCGTGCGATGGCTCGCGCAGGGGACGCTCTACCCCGACGTGATCGAGTCAGGCAACAAGACCGCGGCGAAGATCAAGAGTCACCACAACCTCATCCCGTTCCCGCCGGGCGTGCACTTCGAACTCATCGAACCGCTCAAGGCGTTGTTCAAGGACGAGGTCAGGGCCGTCGGCGCCGAGCTCGGTCTTCCCGACGAGATCGTGCACCGGCAGCCGTTTCCGGGTCCGGGGCTTGCGGTGCGCATCATCGGCGAGATCACGCACGACAAGCTCGAGGTCTTGCGGAAGGCCGACGGGATCGTGCGCGAGGAGATTGCGGCGTGGGACCGCGAACGCCAGGTGTGGCAGTACTTCGCGGTCTTGCCCGACATCCGCTCGGTAGGGGTCATGGGCGATGAGCGAACGTACGGCCGGCCGATCATCGTGCGCGCGGTCGCCTCGGCAGACGCGATGACGGCTGACTGGGCGCGCCTGCCTCACGATCTCCTGGCGCGCATCAGCAACCGCATCATCAACGAGGTGGACGGGATCAACCGGGTGGCGTACGACATCACGAGCAAGCCGCCTGCGACGATCGAATGGGAATAGGACAGCAAATGGAGTCGGACACCGGACCCTGCTGACCGATGAGGTCCTGACGGATCGGAGAAAGAGATGACCGAGCACAACGACGTCAAGCGAGAGATCGAGGACCTCCGGACGCGCATCGACGAGATAGACTGCCGCATCGTCGGGCTGCTCAACGAACGCGCGGCCCATGCTCTTGCGATCAGGGAGCTCAAGCCGAGAGCGCAGCTCGGTCTCTACGATCCCAAACGCGAAGAGGAGATCTTCTCGAATCTCGCGCGCTGCAACGAAGGCCCGCTGTACGCGGACAACCTGCGCGTGATCTACGAGGCGATCCTCCATGCGATGAAGGAGCTCTGAGGGTGATGTCTGGGGAGACCGCGTCGACGAACCCGGTCGTGCGCGACGGGGATGTCACGATCATCTCCGGCCCGTGCTCGGTGGAAAGCCGCGAGCAGATGATGCAGGTCGCCGCTGTGTGCGCGGAGCTCGGCATCCGCGTCCTGCGGGGAGGTGCGTACAAGCCACGCACGAGCCCGTACTCCTTCCAGGGGATGGAGGAGGAGGGACTGCAGCTGCTGAGGGAGGCGGCCGATGCGTACGGGCTGCTTTCGATCACCGAGGTGGTGGACTCCGCTCACGTCGAGAAGGTCGATGCCTACGCCGACATCTTGCAGATCGGCACGCGCAACATGTCCAACTTCTCGCTGCTCAAGAGAATCGGGGAGGTGACCGCGGACTCCCATAAGCCTGTGCTGTTCAAGCGCGGGATGTCCGCGACCATCGAGGAATGGCTCGCCGCGAGCGAGTACATCACGATGCAGGGCAATCCCAACGTGATCCTGTGCGAGCGCGGCATCCGCACCTTCGAGACGGCGACCCGCTTCACCCTCGACATCACCGCTGTGCCGGTGGTCAAGAAGCTCTCTCGGCTGCCCATCATCATCGATGCCTCGCATCCGACGGGCCAGGCCGACCTGGTTCC
>DASSAH010000289.1:0-8931 GCA_035685585.1 Coriobacteriia bacterium | reverse complement strand
TGGTTCGTCGGGTACACGCCCGACCTCGTGACCGCGGTCTGGGTGGGCTACCCGGAGGGCCGGCGAGAGATGGATGACGTCGACGGGCGGCCAGTCACCGGAGGGTCGATCCCCGCCGAGATCTGGGCGTCCTTCATGCGGGCGGCCCTCGGGGATTCAGAGGCCGTCGACTTCGAACGCCCTGAGGGCCTGCGGAACGCCTCGGTCTGCGCCGAAACCGGCCAGATCGCGACCGAATGGTGCACGGAGACGCTTCGCGGACTGTTCCTGAGCGGCGCCACGCCCGCACCGTGCGCGACGCACGCGGGTCCAGAGACCGTGGTCGTCCCCGAGCTCATCGGATTGACGAAGGAGCGGGCAGTCGCCGAACTGGCGGCTCTCGACTTGACCGCTCAGCTGTCCGAGGAGGAGGTCCGCGGCGTCGCGGCGGGCATCGTCGCGCGGCAGGACCCCGTGACCGGCACCGAGCTCGAACCCGGTTCAGCGGTGCGCGTCACGGTGTCGACAGGGGTCAGGCCCCCGCAGCAGCCACGTGCCGTGTTCTCCGTGTCGCCCGCGGAACCGCTGGCGGGTCAGCCGGTTTCCTTCGACGCCGCCGGATCGAGCGCCACCGGGCAGATCGTGCGGTTCGTGTGGGAGTTCGGAGATGGCGCGAGCGCGGAGGGAGTCCAGACGACCCACACGTTCACCGCGCCGGGCGACTACGACGTCATCTTGTGGGTCACGGACACGTTCGGCCAAACCACGTCTTCGGCGCGACGGATCGTCGCGCGTTGAGGTGACGTCTAGGGTACTCCTCGGAAGAACTGTCCCGACGTCGAGGGCTCGAGCAGCGTTCGCGTCGACACGTCCCTGCCGGCGACGACGTCCTCCAGCGCCTGACGTACCTGCGACGTAAGCCTCTGTGCGACCTGCGGGGCTTCCATCGTGAAGTCGAGACGGACCGCGGCCACGCCGGCCTCAACCATCTCTGGCAGCGCTCGGGTCAGGTCGAGGGGTACCGCGTTGAAGATGTGACTGCGCCCGCGGGAATCCACGACCACCGGGAAGTGGTAGCCCTTCCGGTCTCTCAGTGCATGCCAGCGCCCCCTGCGCGAGCACGTCGCGCACGTCCGCGAGCATCCGTCGTCTGAGGACAGCACACAGTGCTCGGTGACCATGAGTTCCTGTCGACCAAGCACCGCGAGACCTACGGGCACAGGCGAGTCGGCGACGACCGTGGCGGCCTCTCGACCCGAGATCTCTGGCGAGAGCCATACACCCCCCGCTCCAGCGTCTGCGAGCGCATCGACCGCATGAGCGTTGAGGACGTTCATGCTCCAGTGCGTCCATACCTCGGCGCCTGCCTCCGCCGCCGGACGGAGGAGACCGAGGTTGCCGACGACCAACTCACGACCGGGCGTCGCCGCGCGAAGGACCTCACGCACGTCTCGGTCATGGACGATCCTGTCGATCTCGGTCACGACGCCATCGCCCGGCGCGGTAGTGGCAGCATCCGTCGCCCACCACGGGACGATCACCCGGTTGGCGCCGGCCGCCCTGCAGGCGCCCGCTGTACGGGGTCGAGTCGTCCACACCACCACCTCGGGCATCACCACCCGCCCGCGCATCCGCCCTCGGGAGGGGCGTGCGGGCGGATGGCGTGGCGCGCGGGTCTCGTACCCAGCGAGCAGCGACCGTTCTAGCCTCTCGATCGCGCTGCGCCTGACACTATGGAGTAGCGAGAAGCCGGCGCCCACTCCTTGGTCGATCTCGACATCCCACGACCTCGCCACGAACGGAGTGCCGCCGAGCCGGCCGACGTGCTCGGTGATCTCCGCGACCGTCAGCGGCTTGGTCCTCGCGGCTTCCAGCACGGGCCCAACCGCGGCGCCTACGTGCCCTCGCGCCGTGACTTCGATCTCAAGCGGCGTGCCGGTTCTGGCGACGACCCTGATGTCAGCGGGAACGATCCGCCCGCTCTCCTGGTCGCCGTAGGTTCGGCGGGCCGCCCTCTCCAGGGCTGCGCTGGTCACCCGGAACACACGATCTCCCGGCGAGAGAGTCCCGTCAACGCGCACCGCCGCGGTCGACCCGGCCGCAACCACGGCGCGCTCGGTCCCGTCCACAGCGTACGACGGGACCCGCTGCGCGAAACGACCCCGGCGGGTCCAGAACTCGAGCGTGTCTCCAGCCTCCACTGGCCGCTCGAAGGAGACGGTCGCAACACCCTGCGAAACCGCCGTCACCCGGCCCACCGGGACGCCCCGGTTGTTGGGCCGCCGGAATCCCACGAGCTGTTCCCCGCGGGCGCCATCGAGGTGCCCTGCCGTGAAGCCACGGTTGAAGGCCTCGGCGAGCGAGGCGCGTTCCGCCTCGGTGACCTCGAAGTGCTCAGGGTCAAGGATCGCCCGGTCGAGCGCCGACCGATAGACCGCGGTGACGACCGCCACGTATTCCGCGCTCTTCATGCGACCCTCGATCTTGAGCGCGTTCACCCCGGCGGCACGAAGGCGCGCGAGCGCCGAGACGCCCGCGAGGTCCTTCAAGCTCAGCGGGTAGCGGCCGGGCAGCTTCACGGAACGACCGTCTTCGTCCAGAAGCTCGTACGGCAGCCGGCAGGGCTGTGCGCACAGTCCACGGTT
Source organism: Coriobacteriia bacterium (assembly GCA_035685585.1). Taxonomy (GTDB): domain Bacteria; phylum Actinomycetota; class Coriobacteriia; order Anaerosomatales; family SLCP01; genus DASSAH01. Next base: position 6,307 of record DASSAH010000289.1, on the reverse strand, counting down.
GGCCGATCGGCCCCCGATCGCCGAAGACAGGAAGCACTGTCCCGAGTAGCAGAAACATAGCGCCCCGTGGACGAACGTCTCCACCTCGACCTCGGCATTTCGGGCGATCACGGCGATCTGCGCAAGCGACAGTTCACGGGCCAGCGTGACGCGCGAGAACCCGAGGCGGGCGAGCTCGGTCACGGTAGCGGCATTGTGCGCATTCATCTGGGTGGACGCATGCAGTCGGACTTCGGGCAGCTCTCGGGCGATGACCCTGGCCAGTCCGAGGTCTTGGATGATCACGGCATCGACGCCGAGTGCCCACGCTTCGTCGACCATCTCGAGCGCGTCACGCACCTCATGCGGCTTGACGACGACATTCGCGGCCAGATAGACCCTCGCCCCGCGAAGGTGTGCATAGCGGGTCGCCTCACCCAGCGACGCCAGGGTGAAGTTCTCGGCCCCACGACGGGCGTTCAGACGATCGAGCCCCAGGTAGACGGCATCGGCTCCGTTGTTGACGGCAGCCCGCAGCGCGTCTGGGCCACCGGCGGGCGCAAGCAACTCGGGTCGGTGATCTCTGGCTGAATCCGGCATCTGACCTGTCCATCGTTTCGGTAACACGTCGGGTCTCACCTGGCATGACTCGCGCGCAAGGTGGGATACTGTGACAGTGGAGGTGAGCCGGGACCATGTCAAGCCGACGTCGCCGCATTCGGCGATCCCACCGGGGTCGCTCCGGGACGACCCTGCGGGTCGCGCTCGCTCTTGCGGCCGGCCTCGTCCTCGCGCTCGTCTCCGGTGTCGCGGTCGCGTACGGCGTGATTGCCACCTGGCTCGCCGACCTGCCCGACTATGAATCCGAAACCGCGTTCGAGATCGCGGAGACCACTCGCGTGTACTCGGCGGACGGGGTGCTCCTGGCGCGGCTCTACCTGGAGAACCGCACCGTCGTGCAGCTCTCCACGGTCGCCACGGACCTGGTGGATGCGGTCGTCGCCGTCGAGGACGAGCGCTTCTTCGCTCACGACGGGGTCGACATCCCCGGCGTCATGCGCGCCGCGGTGACCAACGTCCTCGCCGGCTCGATGGAGGAAGGCGCCTCGACGATCACGCAGCAGTTCATCAGGAATACCGTCCTGCGCGAGGCCCGGACCGAGATCACGCTCGCCCGCAAGGTGCGCGAAGCCTATCTGGCCCGTGAACTGGAGAAGCGAAAGAGCAAAGAGGAGATCCTGGAACTCTACCTCAACACGGTCTACTTCGGAGAGGGCGCTCACGGGGCTCAGGCCGCGTCCCAGACGTTCTTCTCGAAGGACGCGAGCGACCTCACCCTGGCCGAGGCGGCTCTTCTCGCTGGCCTCCCGCAACAGCCGAGCCGCCTGTCCCCGTACAGGAACCCCGAGGGCGCTGAGCGGCGCCGCAATCACGTCCTCGCCAGGATGCTGGCCAACGGACATATCACCGCCGAGGAGTACGAGACCGCCCGAGCGGCTCCCGTCGAACTCAAGCGAGCACCTGAACCTCTCGACGGCATCTACGCCGCCCATTACTTCGTGGCACACGTCAAGAAGCTGCTCCAGCAGGAGTACGACTCCGCGGTCGTGTTTGGCGGAGGACTTGAGGTGCACACGACCATCGACATGGGGATGCAGGCCGCGGCTGAGCAGGCGGTCTTCGACGCTCTGCCCGCTGCAGGAGACCCTGACGCGGCGCTGGTCGCGCTCGACCCCCGAAACGGACACATCAAGGCGATGGTCGGGGGGGACGACTTCGCGACGAACAAGTTCAACCTCGCGACCCAGGGCCGCCGACAACCCGGGTCGGCCTTCAAGACCTTCGTCCTCGTCGCCGCGTTGGAGGCGGGGATGCCTCCGTGGCGGTACGTGGACTCCTCGTCACCGGCACGGATTCCCTCGACGCCGGTCTGGGACGTCTCGAACAGCGAGGGCCGCGGGCGTGGATTCATCACCCTGGACTCGGCGACCCGGTCCTCGGTGAACACGGTGTTCGCGCGCCTCATCTGGGAACTCAACGACGACGAGAGTTCGGGCGCTCAGAAGGTCGCCGAAGTGGCCAGACGGATGGGCATCGTGTCCGACGTGCCGGCGTACCCGTCGATCGCCCTCGGCACGCAGAACGTGACACCGCTTGAGATGGCGTCGGCGCACGGCACGCTTGCCACCAACGGACTGCACCACGACCCCGTGGCGATCACCAAGATCGTCGACCGGCACGGCGAGACCGTGTTCGAGGCGAAGGGGCCGGCACCCTCACGCGCGCTGGATGCTGAGATCGCGTACGCTGCAACCGAGGTGCTCGAAGGGGTCATCTCGGGCGGTACCGCCAGGCGCGCCAACATCGGCAGACCCGCGGCCGGCAAGACCGGTACCAGCCAGAACCACCGGGACGCGTGGTTCGTCGGCTACACCCCCGATCTCGTGACCTCGGTATGGGTGGGGTACTACCAAGAAGAGAAGCCCATGACGAACGTCCGTGGGAGGCGCGGGTTCGGCGGAACGCTGGCCGCTCCGATCTGGGCGGAGTTCATGCGCGAGGCGCTCGATGGCAAGCCCCGGCTGGTCTTTGAGCGCGCGGACAGACCCGAGTACACGTTCAGGCAGCCCCCCGTCACTATCGAGGTTCCGAGCCTCGCGGGGATGACGCTCTCCGAAGCACGCGTGGCGCTCGAGGAGACCCCTTTCACCATCGCCGCGAGCGAGGTGTTCCATGACACCGTCCCTGCCGGGACGATCGTCGCCCAGACCCCTGCGGGGGGTGCCGGAGCGCGGCCGAATTCGGTGGTGACGGTGCAGGTCTCGAAAGGCCCGCAGCCCACGGCTCCGCCGCCGGTCGCTCCCCCGCCCGTCGAGCCTCCCCCGCCAAGCGAGCCACCCACGGTGGCGCCGGAGCCGTGAGGCTGGGGCGGTTACCCGCGTCTGACGCGGACCATGCCCGACGCGCACACGACAGCGACATCGCCCGCTCGCTCGATCTCGTCGAGCACGAGGTTCATGCCCAGAGCGTCTGAGGAGACGTGTCCCGCGATGACGAGGTTGAGTTTGAGCTCCTCGGCTTTCGCGCGGTGCTCTTCCGAGTAGTGCATCCCGACGAGCGTGCCGACGCCGGCCGCCGAGAGGCGCTCAAGGGCCTCCTTCGGACCCTCGGTCCCGCCTGTCATGTCGACGACGATCCGCCCCGCCCGCGCCTGCGCATTGCCCTGGATCACGGAAGGACCCGACCCCTTCCTAGCGGCGTCCGCGTACTCGGGTATGGCGCGGAGCGCCTTCACGACCTCGTGGAGCGTTGCCGGTGACTCGGCGTCCAAGAACCGCTGCACGAACGCGTTCACGCAGTTGTCGGCCGGGGTGTGACACGACACCACCGCGAGACCCAGCAGCTGGGCGGCATCGACAGCGCGAAAATGGTTGGCGGGCATGACTTTTCGGCGTACTTCCTGGACGCGAGGCTCGATGAGCGCGTCCGCGACGGCGATCCCCACGCCCTGCGCCGCCCACAGGTCCGCCTGCATGTACATGACCTCGTGGAGCCCAGCGTAGCCCGCGCCTTCCGGATGATGCGCAAGCAGAAGGTCGATGGGCTCTCCCCGCTCACGCAACCGGTCGGCGAGCAGCACCTCGCCGACCTCCATGTCGATGCCGACCAGCAGCCCCCTGACCTCGAGGTCCTGGTCACCGCAGGAGATCCGGGTGTCCGCATACGGGTTCGTGAACTTCTCGGTGTCAAAGAACTCCCGCTCGTCTTCGTCGAGCCTTTCGTAGGCTTTTCGCGCTTTGGCGAGCACTCGGTCGATCTCGCCGCGATCACGCGCGTCTTCCTCGATGCCCTTCTCCACGATGATCCGGTAGATGTCCTTCAGCTTGATGCCCACTGCTACTCCTGTCACTGGGTCCGGGCCGCTACGGAAGACCGCACGCACGCGCGGGCGTCTTCACCCGCGCGCGAGAGACGAACGGGCTGCCACCCACATAGTAGCGATATTCGTGCTCGGTCCCCGCCGCGAGTCCGATGCGCCCGGAGACAGCGACCGGTCCCACGGGACGAGGCGCCCGAAAGAGCGCAACACCTCCCGCGGACAGCGGCGTCGCGTTGTCCGCGCGTCCGATGCCGAGCGCGCGGGTCAGTCTTCCGGGGCCGTTCGCGAGAGCGGCGCCACACCCCGGGCCGCGCCGTGACTCCATGACCGGGACGCCCCACACAGGCTCAAGCGCCCGCACGAGCACAGCGCCCGCGGTACCCTCGGGCCCGCACACGACGTTGAACAGGTGGTGCATCCCGTACGCGAGGTACACGTACGCGTAGCCCGGCGGCCCGTACATGACCGCGTTTCGCGCGGTGACCCCTCGAGTCGCCGCGTGGCTGCCCTCGTCGTCAGCGCCGAGGTAGGCTTCCGTCTCGACGATGATGCCGCCGGTCGCGAGATCGTCCTTGAAGGTGAGCATGGCGCAGCCGAGCAGGTCGAGCGCGACAGCGCGCGGGTCTCGCTCGAAGAACGAGATCGGAAGCAGGTCGGCGGCGGATGGTACGTCTGGCTCCATGCCGCCGATGGTATCGCAGACCGGCGCGGTTTCGCATCGCCGCCATGTGGCATGAGGCGGGTATAGACCGAAAGAGGAGATCAGCGAGGGTCGGCGCGAGCGAGCACGGGAGTGAGGACAGTGCGGACGAGAAGCGGCGGGGACAGGCGGGGCTTGAGCGTTTCCTTTCGCTGGCCCGAACGCCGTTCGGGGTTCGACCGCCGCTCCGTGGGAGCTGTCGTGGGCGCGCTGCGCTCCGATGAACGGTGGATCGCCGCTGTGCTGGGAGTGCTCTTCGCGCTCGGCTTCGCCGACTGGGCGCTCACGGCCCACGCCCTCGCGTACGGACTCGCGTGGGAGGCGAACCCGTTCATGCGAGCCGCGTTCGACGCAGGACCCGTGTACGCGCTCGCGCTGCGGGTGTCGACGTTGGGAGCCGTCGTGGCCGGCATCTGGCTGCTGAGGAAGTATCGCAGCGTCATTCTGCTGGCCGTCGTGAGCACAGCGCTCCACGTCGTGCTCGTCGGATACCACCTTGTCGGCGCCGCGGCACTGAGCGCCTGACACGACCGTCAGGCGATGATGCGCCGGACCCGATGCGGCGCTGCTTCGCGCGGTCGCTCGTATTACTCGGCGGTGACCGAATCGAGCCACGAGGCGTCGGCGTCCAGGACCTCCCGGCACCTGCCGAGCTGGACCGCGACGGCCGCCTGTCCGGTTCCACCCGCGCTCACTCTGCGCGCGACGAGCGCTTCGATGTCTACCGCGTCTGACGCGTCGGCTCCGAAGGCCGGGTCGTACTCGGAGAACTCGCGCGCGGACATGCCCTGCAGCGTACGTCCGTCTCGCTCAAGTGTCAGGACGAGGCGGCCGACGACCTCATGCGCGTCCCGGAACGGCATCCCGGTCCCCACCAGGTAGTCAGCGAGGTCGGTCGCAGCCATGAATCCGCCGTCGGCAGCGGCGCGCATGCGTTCCGTCTCCACGCGCATCGTCGCGAGCATGCCGTCGACGACCGCAAGGCAGTCGCGTGTGGTGTCGATGGCGTCGAACGCGCTCTCCTTGTCCTCCTGCATGTCCTTGTTGTACGTGAGCGGCAGCCCCTTGAGCACCATCAGCAAGCTCACGAGATCGCCGGCCACCCTCCCGCTCTTGCCCCGCACGAGTTCCGCGAAGTCGGGGTTGCGCTTCTGTGGCATGAGGCTCGATCCCGTCGAGTACGTGTCGTCCATGCGCACGAAGCCGAACTCCTCAGACGACCAGACGATCAGCTCCTCGCAGATGCGGGAGAGGTGGACCATCGTGACCGAGCACGCGAACACGAGATCGAGCAGGAAGTCGCGGTCGGACACGCTGTCCATCGAGTTCGCGCTGACTTCCGAGAACCCGAGCCGTTCCGCCACGTAGTCGCGGTCGATGGGAAGCGTGGTGCCCGCGAGCGCCGCGCTCCCGAGCGGCATCACGTCCGCGGCTTCCCATGCATACCTGAACCGGGTGGCGTCTCGCGCAAGCATCCAGAAGTACGCGAGCAGATGATGGCTGAAGAGCACCGGCTGCGCGCGCTGGAGATGCGTGTAGCCGGGCATGACGACATCGGCGTGGCGCTCCGCGAGATCCACGATCGTCCTGCGGAGCTCGACCGTCGCGCCCAGCAGCTCGGTGGCACGCGTCTTGGCGAACAGTCGCATGTCGAGAGCTACCTGGTCATTGCGGCTACGGGCGGTGTGCAACCGGGCGCCGGCCGGCCCGATGCGCTCGGTGAGCGTGCGCTCGATGGCCATGTGGAT
>DASSAH010000288.1:0-2128 GCA_035685585.1 Coriobacteriia bacterium | reverse complement strand
CTCGCGGCATTGGAGCGTGACCTCGGCCCCTACGCGACCGCGAGCCAGCTACAGCAGCGCCCGGTTCCGCGCGAGGGCGCCGTCTTCAGTGCCGAGTGGTTCCGCCCGCTGCCGTCGACCTTCGATCTGCCGCAGCCGGGCCGCGACACGCGCTCGCTCCGGGCGACGCTCAGGACCGTCCAGTATTGGGACCTGGCCTACTCCGAGCGCGATCTCGCCGACTACACGGCGGCCGTCACGGTCGGCGTCGACTCGGCGCTCAATCAGTACGTCACGTCCGTCTACCGCGAGCGCATCGGCGAGGCGTCGCTCATCGAGCGGATGGCCGATCACATCCAGGCGACGCGGCCTGGCGTCGTCGGCGTCGAGATTGGCGCCTACCGGCAGGCGTTCATTCACAACCTCATCTCTCAGCTATCAACCGTTCTCGCGCGTCGAGGCGTCGCGTCCGCCGTGCGGGGTGTTGCGGTCGACCGCGACAAGGTGACGCGCGCGCAACTGCCGGCGACTCGCGCCCGCGCCGGCCTCGTCTACGCCGACCGGGGCGCGCCCTGGTGGCCGGCGTTCGAGCGCGAGTTGGCCGCGTTCCCGCGCGACGAGCACGACGACCAGATAGACGCACTCTCGGGCGCCACGGCGCTCGCCATCGAGACTCAGCCGCCGCCCGCGACGACCGAGACGCGGCGCGCCACCTACGCGCTCGGCGACACCGCGGCCAAGCCGGCCGGCTGGGATCCGCTGAAGCCGTCCCTCGCGTCGCTCAACGTCACGCGCCAAACGCCGCGCGAGCTGGAGGACTTGACCAATGCCTAAGCCGCGCGCCCTGAAAGCCCCAACCTACGAGTACATCCTCGCGCTGCGCACCGAGCTAGAGGCGCTCTACGCCGACCAAGACGAGAGCATCCGGCGCGTTCGCAAAGCCGCCGAGATGACCGCGCCGGTCCACGTTCCCGAGGAGTTGCGTATCGTCGACGTGACGGTGCAAGACCCGACCGTTGCCGACGAGCGGCAGCGGGTGGCGGCCTCGCTCACGATCAACCCAATCAAGGTGACGTGCATCCCGGCATCGCAGAGCGACAAAGCCCAGGAGAACGCGACGCTGCGCGAGAAGTTCTCCGAGGAGGTGTTGCGCGTCGCCGGCACGCGGCTTCCCGGCTCTGACACGCTCACGCAGGCCGTCGACGCCTGCATCGGCGACGGTGGCGGCTGGACGAAGTTCCTGCTGACGAAGGACGTCTGGGAGGAGCGGTACGGCCTCAACCTGGACGACTTCACACAGCCCGACGACGAGGGCACGCCCGCCGAGCGGAAGATGAGCGCCGAGGCGCGCTACAACAAGGCGACCGAAGAGGCGAAGAAGGCCGCCGGCCCGCCCTTCACCTGGGTCTGCTGCGACTCGCTCGCCGTCTATCCCGTGCGGCGCGCCGGCAAGCTCGCCGAGATCATCGAGGTCGACAAGCGCCCGGCGTCCTCCACGTTCCGCGAGTACCGCCTCGCGCGGGACAAACAGGGCGACATCGTGCCTGAGGAGTACGGCGAGGGCGCGGCCGAGTCGAGCGGCGCGACCGGCGACGTGACCGTGATCCAGCACTGGGACAACGTATTCTGCTTCCCGGCATCAACCCCCGTTCGCTTGAATACCCCGCTCCAATTCGTTATGCGACGGTTCTACACTGGCGACATCATCGAAATCACCACTGCCGCAGGACGCAAGCTCTCCGGCACCCCGAATCACCCGGTACTCACCGCTAGGGGCTGGGTGGCTCTTGGCGAAGTGGTAGTAGGCGACGACGTAGTCTGCGACGACCTCAGTCAGGGCGTCGCGGCGGTTCAGCCAGACGTAGAGAACATGTATGCCCCGATCGGTAAGGTCTTTGATCTTGCGGCGATGGTGGGGAGTACGGTCCGGCGCGCCAGTGTTGGTGTGGACCTCAACAACAACGGGCAGGAGTCCGATGTCGACGTTATATCGGTCGATGGCTTGCTGGTGGATTGGATCAAGGCCGCGAACGCGCAGCCACTCGATGAGTTGACATTCTCCTCTCCCGACAAGGCCCAGTCCGATCTCGTGCGAATGGGCTTTGGCTTCGAGCACGGGGCGACGGACACGGGTTCCGCGAACCTTGAC
>DASSAH010000287.1:0-6628 GCA_035685585.1 Coriobacteriia bacterium | reverse complement strand
GTGCGTCATCCGCCGCCCGGAATACATCTGAGGTCGACGGCAAACCGATGCGACCGGACACCCCAGACACCAGTGTCACCACGGACCCCGCCGCGCGGACCGACCAGGGCCTTGTGCTCAACGTCGGCCCGTCGCACCCGTCCACGCATGGGGTCTGTCGCCTCGTCGTCGAGCTCGACGGAGAGATTGTCACCAGGTTGGATCCGGTGATCGGCTACCTACACCGTGGCATCGAGAAGATGGCCGAGAACCGCACCTACCTCCAGGTGGTGCCGCTGACGGACCGCCTCGACTACGTCGGTTCGATGTACGCGAACTGGGCGTACTGCCGAGCCGTCGAGCGTCTCGCGGCAATCCGGGTGCCGGAGCGCGCGGAGTACCTGCGGGTGATCGTGTGCGAGCTTCAGCGTATCGCGAGCCACATGATGTCGATCGGCTCGGCAGCCGCGGACACAGGCGCGTTCACCGCCTTCATGTACGCCTTCGAACAGCGCGAACGCATCATCGAGCTGTTCGAGACGGTCTGCGGCGCGCGGCTCACCTACAACTACGTTCGCCCGGGCGGGGTGAGCGTTGATGCTCCTGCGGGCTGGACAGACATGGTGCTCGAGTTCTGCCGGACCCACCGAGCCGCTCTCGACGAGTTCGACGACTTGTACTTCGGGAATGTGATTACACGCGGACGCACGAAGGGTGTGGGCGTCCTCCCGGCCGACGTCGCCGTGGCCTGGGGAGCGTCAGGGCCGGTGGCTCGCGGTTCCGGTGTGAACTGGGACCTGCGCAAGCACGACCCGTACTCGGTCTACCCACGCTTCGACTTCGACATCCCGACGGGCACCGCTGGTGACTGCTACGACCGCGGCAGGGTGCGGCTGTACGAATGCTACGAGTCATGCCGCATCGTCGAGCAGGCGGTGTCGCAGATCGAGCCAGGACCGGTCAGAGCGCCCGGCATGCCGAGACTGCTCGCCCCCGACCCGGGTGACGCGTACGATCACATCGAGTCCGCGCGCGGCTCCCTCGGCGTCTACCTCGTCTCGGACGGGTCGCCACGTCCGTACCGGATGAAGGTGCGCTCTCCCGCGTTCTGCAACCTTGCGCTCCTGCCGCTCCTTGCCGAGGGGCACACGCTTTCAGACCTGGTAGTCATCCTGGGAAGCCTCGACCCGGTCTTCGGCGAGGTGGATCGATGAGCGGCCTGGTGTGGGGCGCTGTGTTCGGGTTCGGGGCGGCAAGTTTGATCGCGTTTGCCGCGCTCGTGGGAGTCTGGGCCGAACGGAAGGTCTCGGCTCGCATACAGATGCGCATCGGCCCGCAGGAACTCGGCCCGTTCGGCCTGTTCCAGACGTTCTCTGACACCGTGAAGCTCGTCTTGAAAGAGGACATCACTCCGGCGAGAGTGGATGTCCGCGCCTTCCGTCTCGCCCCATTCGTCGTGTTCGCGCCCGTTGCCGCCTCGCTTGTCGTCATCCCGTACGCGACGGGGTTCGCTCCCCTCGACATGAGCGTCGGCGTGTTCTTCTTCCTCGCGGTGCCGGGTCTTTCAGTCTTGGGGGTCCTCCTCGCGGGGTGGGCGTCGCGCAACACCTACGCGACCATCGGGGGCCTTCGCGCAGCGGCGCAGATGATCTCGTACGAGCTGCCGAGGACCCTCTCGGTCCTGCCCGTGGTCATGTTGGCGGGGTCGATGCGCCCGCTCGACATCGTGGACGAGTGGCGATGGTGGTGGATCCCGCTCACCGCCATTAGCTTTGCCGTCTATTTCATCTCGTCGATCGCCGAGCTCAACAGGGGCCCGTTCGACCTCCCTGAGGCCGAGTCGGAGCTCGTGGCGGGATACTTCGCGGACTACTCGGGGATTCGATGGGCCGTCTTCATGATGGCCGAGTACGGGGCCATGCTCGCTGCGGGCCTCTTCGCCGCGGCGGTCTTCTTCGGTGGGGCCGCCCATCTCCCCGGTGTCGGCGGCACGGTGGTCCTGGCCGGGACGGGCGCGCTCATCGCGATAGCGATGATGTGGGTCAAGTGGACGTTTCCACGGATGCGCCCTGATCAGCTGATGGGGATGGCCTGGAAGGTCTTGACGCCGCTCGCGCTGTTCCAGATCGCTGTTGTCGGAGCGGTGATCCCGTGGCTGTGACCCGCGGCGCGAAAAGCGCGGAACGCAGCGATCAGGGCGGACCACCGTCCCGTACGCCGGTGGCGGTACCGCTGACGGTGAACGTGACCGACGAGTACCCGGGCGGCGTACAGGGAATGCTCGCGCAGTGCCGCTCGCTCCTCGCCGGCCTCACGGTGACGGCGCGCCGCGCTCTACGCCCCGGCTCGACCCTGCGGTATCCCAGAGAGCGCGTCACCCTCTCGCCGCGCTGGAGAGGGCCACTGCGTCTGCGCGGGGTTCTCGGGGTGGAGACGATCTCCCTGGTCGACGGCGGGCCTCTCGGGCACAACGAGCGTGTCGACGCCCTCTACCGGGACGACCGACTGCCTCCGTGCATCGGCAACTGCCCGGCGAGCGTGGATGCGCGGGGGCAGGGGTATCTGATCGCCGAGGGCCGCTCGGCAGACGCGTACGAACTGGTGCGGGAACGCAACATCCTTCCTGGAGTGCTTGGCAGGATCTGCCACCACCCATGCGAGGCGGCGTGCAGGCGCAACTACTACGACGAGCCCATCGCCATACGGCCCCTGCATCGTCACGCGTACGAGGAGTACGCGAAAGTCGCCACCGGGCGGATGAAGCCGTTCGCTCGTACGCGCTCTGCCCGGGTGGCCGTCATCGGTTCGGGTCCGTCGGGGCTCGCAGCGGCGTATGACCTCATGACGCTCGGCTACGGGGTCACGGTCTACGAGAAGGAAGAGCGTCCGGGAGGCGCCTTGTACACGGGTGTGCCCGCGTACCGACTGCCTCGCGAGGTGCTTTTCGACGAGATCGAGAACCTGGTGTCGCTCGGGATGGAGCTGAAGCTCGGCATCGAGGTGGGTGTGGACGTCCCGATCGACTATCTGGCGGGGGAGTACGACGCGGTGCTGATCGCAGTGGGGCTGCAGGAGAGCAAGGTTCTGCCGATCCCCGGCCATTCTGCGACCGGCGTGATCGGCGCCCTTGCCTTCCTGCGGGACGTGAACCTGCGGGGTGATGCCGGTGTAGCGGGCAAGCGCGTGCTGGTGATCGGCGGTGGGAACGTGGCCGTCGACGTCGCGCGGTGCGCAGTGCGCACCGGCGCGCGTGAGGTCCGCCTCGCGTGTCTCGAGGCCGTCGAGGAGATGCCGTGCCACCCGTGGGAGATCGAGGAGGCGCTCGATGAGGGCGTGATCACGATGTGTTCGCTGGGGCCGGAGGAGGTCCTCGTTGCAGACGGTGGCACCGTGCGTGGGATGCGGATGCGTGAGTGCCTCTCCGTGTTCGATGAGGCGGGCCGGTTCGCCCCGCAGTTCGGCGACGAGTACACGGACATCGCTGTCGACGTCATCGTGTTCGCGGTTGGCCAGGCGCCCTTGCTGGCCGACGTGATCGCCGGCTCCGACTTGAGTCTCACCGATCGCGGCCTTCTCCCCGTCGACGGCAGGCTGTTCACCACGGAGCAGCCAGGTGTGTTCTCCTGCGGCGAGGTCGTGACGGGTCCGGGGAGCGCCATCGGTTCGATCGCGACTGGCCATGAGGCTGCCGTGTCGATACATCGCTACCTCGAAGGAGCCGACCTCTCGGAAGCCCGCGTCCAGCGCCCTGTTCCCGTCTACGACCGCTATGAGAGCGCCTCTGTCGAAGGCGTCGAGACTGCTCGACGGCGCGCCGTGATGCCGATGGCCCGGCCCGAGGCGCGGGCGGAGGACTTCCGTCCGATCGAACTCGGACTGACGAGTCTCGAGTCGCTCTGGGAGGCGGCGCGTTGTCTGAGATGCCAGTCCGAAGTCTGCGTGGGATGCACGTTCTGCGCCCGTGTATGTCCGTGCTACGCCATCGAGGTGGAGCGCACCGACGACCCCGGTGAGCGGAGGGTGACCCACTACCAGCTGGACATCTCGAAGTGCTGCTACTGCGGGCTATGTGCCGAGCAGTGTCCCACGGACGCGCTTGCTCACACGGGAGAGTACGAGTTGTCCTTCTACCATCGCGACGCGGTGCGGTTCGACCGGCACCAGATGAGACGAGAGGGCAGCGGCACGCGCGCTACCGGGCACGACACCGCTGCTGTCGCGACAGACACCGCGCCCAGCGGATCGGAGCGTGTCCCGTGACCGCCGAGAGCTTCGTCTTCATCGTACTCGGCGCCCTGGCCCTTGTGGGTGCCATCGCGACGGTGTTCGCGCGAGACATGATCAGAATGGCTGCCGGTCTGGGGGCGTTCTTCCTGGCGTGCGCAGCGTTCTTCGTGTACTGGGGCGCAGGACTCCTCGGGGTCGTGCAGCTGTTCGTGTATGTCGGCGGAGTGCTCGTGCTCATGGTCTTCGCGATCATGCTGGCGTCGCGCGCGAGCGACGGGACGCCACGGCTCGAGTCGCGACATGACCTCGCCGCGGCCACGGCTGCGGCTGGCCTGTTCGTGATGGTCTTCGCCGGCCTTCGCGGGGTCGTGCCCGATTCCGTCGATCATGCGATCGAGTCGAGTCCGGATCTGGTCGCCGAGACTTTGCTGGGACCGATGCTCGTCCAGTTCGAGATAGCAGGAGTCCTGCTCCTCGCCGCCCTGGTCGCCGTCGTGATTCTTGTGGGGCGTGAGGACCGATGAGCCTCCTGGTGCTCACGATGGGGCTCTTCTGTCTGGGACTGTACGGCGTACTGACAAGGCGTGACCTCGTCGCTGTCTTGGCGAGCGTCGAGGTGATGCTCGGCTCGGCGACGCTCTTCCTGATCGGATCGGCCGCCACCAGGGGTCCGGTGGGCCCCGAGGCGGGTGCCGTCGAAGCGACCGGGGTCCTCCTCGTCGTGCTCGCCGCAGCCAAGGCGGCGGTCGGGATCGCGCTCGTGGTCAGCGCGCAGCGGCGTATCGGGACAGCGCGGGCCGACGATCTGACCGAGTTGAGAGGCTGAGATGTCTGGTCTGATCGAATACGGCTGGGTGGTGGTCGCGGCCCCGTGTGTGGTCGCGGTGGTCATCGCCGCGGTGGGCGGATGGCTCGGCCGGGCCCTGCCGGCAGTCGCCTCACTCGGCCCCGCGACCCTCGTGGGCGTCGGCGCCGTCTACCTCGCGTATGCCCGGCCCGGCAGCGAGCCGTCCGGGTCGGTTGCCTGGCTGGCGAGCCAGGTGCCCGAAGGGTTGAGCGTCGGCTGGAGACTGGATCCCCTTGCCGCCGTCATGCTCCTCACGGTCGGCGTGGTCTCGGCACTCGTGGTCGTCTTCTCGGCCGCGTACATGGCTCACCAACCGGGCCTACCGCGCTATTACGCCGCCATCAGCCTGTTCACGGGAAGCATGGCCGGACTCGTGGTCGCCGACAGCCTCCTCGGCATCTTCATGGCGTGGGAGGTCATGGGCGCATGTTCGTACCTGCTCATCGGCTTCTGGTTCACGCGGCCCCGTGCCGCCCGGGCCGCGATGAAGGCGTTCCTCGTGACACGGGTCGGGGATGTGGGGATGTTGACCGCGCTCGCGCTCCTCTGGGCCGAACTCGGCACCCTTGATCTCGACGCTGTCTTCGCTGCCGCCCCGGACATGGCTCCTCCCGTCGCCACCGCGGCCGGGTTGCTCCTGCTTGCGGGCGCCATCGGCAAGTCGGCGCAGTTCCCGCTCCACATATGGTTGCCAGACGCCATGGAGGGTCCGACCCCGGTGTCGGCTCTCATCCACGCGGCGACGATGGTAGCGGCGGGAGTCTTTCTGATCACACGGACATGGCCCCTGTTCTCGGCGTCTGAGGTGGCGATGACCGTGACCATGGCTGTCGGTGGGATCACGGCCATCGGGGCGGCGCTCAGCGCGCTCGTGCAGACGGACCTCAAACGGGTGCTGGCGTATTCGACCGTCAGTCAGCTGGGCTTCATGTTCTGCGCGCTCGGCGCCGGCGCGTGGGCCGCGGCGACGTTTCATCTCGTGACGCACGCTGCGTTCAAGGCGCTCCTCTTCCTCGGTGCGGGAAGTGTGACGCATGCGTGCGCATCGAGGGACCTGAGAGAGATGGGGGGCCTCCTCAGGAGCATGCCGGTCACCGGGGTCACGTGGATCGTCGGTGCCGCGGCGCTCGCGGGGGTCCCGCCGCTCGCCGGATTCTTCAGCAAGGACAAGGTCATCCATGAACTCGCCTCCGTCTCCACACTATGGACGGGCGTGCTGTTCGCGGCGGCCTTCGTGACGGCGCTCTACGCCTCGCGGACCACGCGCCTGCTGCTGTTCGGACCCTATCGAGGCAGCGCGACACCACACGAGGGACCTCTGAGCATGTGGGTTCCCCTCGGCGTGCTTGGGTGCCTGGCAGCGGGTGCGGGCGCTCTGGGCCCCTGGCTTGTGGAGACGATCGGCGGTCATGCGAGCGCGCTGGATGTTGGCATCGCGGTGATCGCGACCGCTGTCGCGGCGGCGGGAATCACCGCAGGGTGGTTCGTCGCGGGCCGGGAGCGTGCGGCGATGGGCGAGGAGCCGGTCGCCGAGACGGGACGGGAGCGCGTACGGCGGTTCGTGGCTGGGGGGTG
>DASSAH010000286.1:0-2835 GCA_035685585.1 Coriobacteriia bacterium | reverse complement strand
GACTCGTGGGCAACTATGCACCTGGGCACAGTAGCTGCGAGCACCGCCTCGGACTACTCCCGCACCTTAGTAGTACTCAAAGAGGAGCTTGGCGACGTCCGTCTCGACCAGCTGACCAAATCGCGCTGTTCTGCGGTTGCCTCCTGCTTCATCACCAACCGGTCCCCGAACTACGCCCACAAGACCATTCAGCGTATGCAACAGGTCCTCGCGTGGGGGGTGGACGAAGGGCTGTTGCCCTCGCCGTCACCTGCGGCTCGTATCAAGAAGCCACGTCCCGTGTCGCAGAGGCAGCCGCGGATATTGAACGCTGAGGAGCGGCAGCGGTTCCTAGATTGCACACCAGAGTACGGGCGTCCGCTGATGATGTTCTACATGTACATGGGTGTCAGGAGAATGGAGGGGCTCGGGGCACAATGGAGATGCTGGGAGACCGCCGCCGACGGCGGCGGTCGCTACAGGGTGGAGCACCAACTTGAGTACGGTGGAACGCTGAAGAGACTCAAGTCTCACCACTCACGGCGAATCCTCCCGATGCCAGTGTTCCTAGCGGAGGCACTGGAGGAGCACCGCGCTACATGCCCCGCGACGGAGCTGGGGCTCATGTTCCCAACAGCAGAGGGAACACCAGTGCACCCGTCCAACTTCCACGCCAGGGTATTCGCCCCAATAGTCGCAAAGGCGAAGCTCGACGGGCTGACCCTGCACCACTTTCGCCACGGGTTCGGTTCGCATCTGGCTCGCGTCGCGTCGCCGTACGACCTGTGCAGGGCACTCGGCCATGCCGACCCCGGATTCACCTACAAACGATACTGCTCCGAGATACCGATGGACGAGGCGGCGGTAGCAGAGAGGCTCACCGAAATCATGGGCAGACCCGTGGTCGCCATCGGAGATGAAACTCGCGCCGGCAGCATCTGCAGGCGAACCCGAACCGCGGCGGGCAGCGAGCTCACGTCCGGTGCGTGAGGAACTTCCTGCTATGCGACACGCGACGCGGAGTCCCTCTGCTACGCACAATTCTCACGGCGGGATTGAGTGAAACCGCAGGTCAGAACCTCGAAAATGCTTGACAAGTCCATTCCTAAACCTGGTGTCGCACGTTCGAATCGTGCCGGGGGCACCATCGCGAGCGACGGGGCGGCCGGACTCGGCCGCCCTGTGCGATCTTCAGCCGCCTGGCTACCCGCCGTAGCCGAACTCGGCGAGCACCTCGAGGACCTCGTCGTCGCTCACCTGGGCGAAATGCCGGTAGAACTGGCCGACGGCGTAGAAGTGCGACGGGCGCTCAGGGGCGACGATGCGGTCCGTGTGCGGCGTGAGGGCGGAGATCGCGCTCGACGCGATGACGGGCACGGCGAGCACGACACGCAGGGCGCCCTGCGCGCGCACGTAGCGCACGGCCGCGATCGCGGTCAGACCGGTCGCGATACCGTCGTCGACCACGATCGCCGTCGCGCCGTCAAGGTCGATCGGCTGCGCGCCTCCGCGGTAGAGTTCGATCCGGCGCCGCACCTTGTCGCGCACCGGCCGGGCGAGGTGTTCGAGCTCGGCCATGTCGTATCCGGCCTCAAGGTTCGGGGTGATGTGCCCGCTGGCGTCGACGGCGCCGACAGCGTACTCCGGGTTGTGGGGCGCCCCGATCTTGCTCGCGACCACGACGTCGAGCGGCAGGTCGAGTCTGCGCGCGATCTCGCCCCCGATCACCACGCCGCCTCGCGGGATGCCGAGCACGACCGCGTCCTCGTCTCCCGCGAACCCAACGAGTTCCTCGGCAAGCGTCCGCCCTGCCGCGATCCTGTCCCGATACATCCGCTACGCCTCCCATGCCGCTTCAGATGCACACAGGGTGTGCATTCCCTTGCGGTGTGGGGACGAGACGTCCCCTTGGAGCGCGGGACGCTTCCGGCCCTTCGGCGGACGTGGCTACTCGGGGCAGACCGGACGGCGCAACCGCACCTCGTCGCGGGACGGGATGCCGGAGAACCCCGCGACCGCGGCACTCGCCCGGTCGGCCAGCGCGCCGAGCGCGACCTCATAGATCACGAAGCCGTGCCGCTGGTAGAAATAGAGCAGCGGGATGTCGTCGTTGGAGACGGCCGCCCGGACCGAGGGCAGGCCGCGCTCGCGCGCGAGGTTGACGGCCGCGCGCAGCAGCGCGGCCCCGACCCCGTGGCCTTGGTGCTGCGGGTAGACGGAGAGCAGCGCGACGACGAGGTCTCCTCCGTAGACCGATGCCGAGAGGAGTCCTGCGAGCCGGCCCTCGGACTCGGCGATGAGGTTGTCCTCCGAGAGCACATCGAAGGTGCGGTCGAAGACGTCGATCTCCGTCTCGCCGAGCGCCTGGTCGCAGATCTCTTCGATCTCATGGCGGTCGGCGGGTACCGCGGTCCGCACGGTGAACGCCGCCGAGTCGCGCGTCTGGTGCTCGGCGCAGGTCACCGTCATGCGCGCCTCGTTCGGCGGCAGGTCCATGCCGCATGTGGGGCAGCGGTAGTGCGGGTACGGCAGGTCCAACTCGTCCACCATGACTCACGGCTCCCGGTCTCGGCGTTTCCACTCGCGTATAGGGTACCCGAGTATGGCACCGGTGCGACCCGGTGTCGTTCACGGTCTTGTCGGCCCACGCCCAGAGGCGGGCACGGTAGAATCGCGTGAGTGCCAGCATGTGCCGAAGGCGACGAGGAGCCGCGATGAGCCTGCCGATACCTGCGCTTCAGACACATCCGCTCGTCCCGGAGGCCCTGCGGCGCGCGAGCGTTCTCTATACCGACCTCGACGGCACGCTGCTCGGGCCGGGAGCAACGCTGCTGGCCGACGCGGACGGACGGCCCT
>DASSAH010000285.1:0-3244 GCA_035685585.1 Coriobacteriia bacterium | reverse complement strand
CGGCGAGCCACTCGGCAAGCCCGCGGCGGTCGAGCGCCAGGACGCCGAGCGGCCCGGGGTCGGCGAGCGTCACCCCTTGCCGTCCATGCCCTCCGCGGCGGTCCGGTACTCCTCGCGGTGCTCCCTCTCGAACCGTCCGACCGAGCGGAAGAAGAAGGCGATGTCGTCGAAGCCCTCTCGTTCGGCGACTTCGGCGAATCCCGGATACATGCTCTCGTACTCGTAGTCCTCACCGGCGACCGCCTTGGCGAGGTTCTCCGCGGTCGTCCCGAACCCGCCCATGTAGGCGAGATGGCCCAGTGCGTGCGCTGTCTCCTCGGCGCGCGCGCGGTCGAAGGCAGCCTTCGCCTCGGAGTGGCCCTCAAGCTCGGCGATGCGCGAGAAGAGCGTGTACATGCGGTTCGCCTGGGACTCTCCGGCGAACGCCGCTTGGAGGTTCTCCAGCGTCTGCGTCCCAGCGAGGTCCCCGGGACCGTCGTACGGCACGAACATCCGCTGAGACGCCCCGCACACGGGGCACGACTCGGGTGCGGGGCCGACATGGAAGTACCCGCAGGACTTGCAGCGCGTCCGGTCCACCATCACGGACTCCTTCTGTTGGGGCCTGCGCCAGGCCGTGGGAACGCTCGTCGGTATCTCTATCCCCAATCGGCGGGGCTCTCCGGACAGCAGCAGACATGACGCGGGGCAGGGTCCGAGGTGTAGTATGAACGTACGGTCGCAGTGGCGAAGAGGGAGCCGACATGAGGGTGCGCCCGGTCGTGGTCGCGGCGATGGTCCTGGCCTTCGCGCTCTGCGCGGCATCTGTGGCGCGAGCGGAACTCCCGAGCTATGCGCCGGGCGCCTTCGAGCCGTCCGGAGCGTGCGGGTGCCACGCCGGGCTCGTCGCCCAGTGGGAACAGTCGATGCACGCCAAGGCCCTCACCGACCCCCTGTACCTCTACAAACTCGAGAAGGCCAACGCCGAGACCGGCGGCGCCATCGGCCCGTTCTGCGAGACCTGCCACGGGCCGGTCGCCACCATGCTCGGGGAGATTCCCGGGCGCGACTTCTCGGAAGCCGGAGGCGAGGGCGTGACCTGCGACCTCTGTCATCAGGTGACGGGTCGGCGCGAGGGCAGGATCGGCAACACTTCCATCCTGGTCACCGCGGACGGCACCAAGCGCGCGCAATTCCACGACGCGGTCTCCCCGTACCACGAGTCCGCGTACTCCGAGATACACACGGGCGCCGAGATCTGCGGGACCTGTCACGACGTCTACCACCCGTACAACGGCCTGCAGCTGGAGGGGACGTATACCGAGTGGGCCGAGGGTCCGTACGCCGCCGAGAACATCGCGTGCCAGGACTGCCACATGACGCCCGGGCCGGGCGTGACCAAGCCGAACCCGGGGAGAGCGGCGGCCGGCGGGCCGGAGCGGCCGCACATCTACACGATGACGTTTGCCGGCGGGAACGTCGGCCTCGGCGACGCTGACCTCGCCGAGGAGCGGCTCAAAGCCGCGGCGACACTCCGGCTCGAGGTGCCTGAGTTCGTCGAGGGCGGAGGGGTCGTTCCCGCCGTCGTGCGGATCACGAACTCAGGCGCGGGGCACTACCTTCCCACCGGGCTCACTGATTTCCGGCGGATGTGGCTCGAGGTCGTCGCGACCGCGCCGGACGGGACGGAGACCGCCATCGGCAGGCGGGAGTTCCACACGGTGTTCGAGGACGCGAATGGCGACGCGCCGGCCGAGGTCTGGAACGCCGTCGCGGTCAGGAGCGACGATCGCATTCCGCCTCGCGAGTCCGTGGAGAACGTGTGGGACGCCTCAATGCCCGAGGCGGGGCCGCTCATCATCACCGCCTCGCTGTACTACCGGTCCTGCACTACCGAGGTCGCTCAGGCGGCGGGGGTGGAGATTCCGACGACCACGATGGCGACCGTCTCCAAGGCCGTCTACACGTCGCGAGAGGAGGCCGCCGCCGCGCGCGCCGTACCCGGTGCGACAGCGGGCGTCGCCTTGCTGGCCGCGGCCGCAGTCGTCGTCCTCTCGGTCGCCGCCGCGATCGCGTACGCGTTCAGGCGCGTCCGCAGCGAGTCGCGGGCGGGCTGACACGACGGGACCGGGCTGGAGAGGCTACTCGCCGCTCGGCGGCGTGGGCTCCTCGGGCGCGGCGTCCGGCATCTCAAGGTCCGCAGGCTTGACGCCGACCTCGAGGGCCACCTCGATTGCTTCGCCCGCGCGCCAGACTTCGAGCGTGACCGTGGCGCCGATGTCCTGCCGCCTCACCTGGAGCAAGAGGTCGTCCATGGACCGGATGGGCGTGCCGTCGAGTGAGACGATGACGTCTCCCGCGCGGAGCCCGGCCGCCTGGGCCTTCGTGCCTTCGATCGGTTCGACGACGAACGCGCCTTCGTCGACACCGAGGCTCTCGGCCGCTACGAGGTCCGGCGTGACGTCCTGGCCGATGATGCCAAGGAACGGCGTCTGGGCGGCGCCGGTCTCAATGAGCTGCTCGGCCACGCGCACCATGGTGTTGACCGGGACGGCGAACCCGACCCCGCCGCTCGCGCCCGTGTCCGAGAAGATCGCGGTGTTCACACCGATGAGCTTGCCGACGCGGTCCACGAGCGCGCCGCCGGAGTTGCCGGGGTTGATCGCGGCGTCGGTCTGGATGACATCGACGAGGGGATACGCGCGGCGCTGGCCGCCCGCCCCGCCCGGAAGCGATCTGCCGATGGCGGAGATGACGCCGGAGGTCACCGAGTGCGAGAGGCCGAAGGGCGATCCGATGGCGGTAGCGGACTGTCCCACCTGAAGGTCGTCGGAGTCGCCGAGATCGATGAGGGGAAGCGTCGCGTCGATTCTCACGACCGCGATGTCCGTCTCAACGTCCATGCCCACGAGTTCGGCGCGGTGGCGTTCACGGTCGGTCCCGGTGACAAGGATCTCCTCCGCGGCCTCCACGACGTGCGCGTTCGTCACGATGTAGGTCCCGCCGCCTTCCGCCTCGCGATACGCGACGCCCGACCCGTTACCCCGCATGGGCGTCTCGGGATGGCCCTCGGGCAGTTCGCTGAGGTCACCGGGTGCGGTGTCGGATGCGGACACATCGATGTTGACCACACTGGGAAGCGCCGCGGCGGCTGCGGCCACCACCGGCTCCTCGGTCGTCGGCGGGATGACTTCGATGGTGCCCGAGGCCACGCCGCCCGTGTGCGACACGAGCCAGGCGCCCGCGACGCCGCCGAGCCCGCCGG
>DASSAH010000284.1:0-10038 GCA_035685585.1 Coriobacteriia bacterium | reverse complement strand
CGATATGCTGGGTGATCCCGCCCGCCTCGGTCTCCGCCACCCCGGTCTCGCGGATCGCGTCGAGCAGCGAGGTCTTACCGTGGTCGACATGTCCCATCACAGTGACGACGGGCGGTCGCGGCACAAGGTCCTCGGGAGCGTCATGGAAGACGAGGGCCGGCTCGGCTTCAGGACTGACGACGGTGACCTCGCGTCCGAGGTCAGTCGCTATGATCTCGACGATCTCGTTCATCATCGGCTGGTTCACGGTGAGAGGCATGCCGAGCAGCATCAATCGCTTGATCACCTCGTTCGGCGGCACGCCGAGCGCCTCCGCGAACTCGCTTACGGTCACGCCTTCCGTGAGGGCGATCGCCCCGGGCGCGGGCTGCGCGGCGACGGTCGCCGCCGACTGTGCCGCTGGTCGCGCGTCCTCGGTGTCTCTCAGCCGCTTCTCCTTGCGCTTCTTGCGCTTACCGGTCTCAGTCTGTGCCTCGGCCACCGCCTGCCGCGCCTCTTCGAGGATCTTCGAGCGGGAGACCTCCTCGGCGTCGCGGGCCATCTGGCGGTACCGGTCTTCCTCGCTCTTCTCGATGGCTGTGGCCGCCTGCTCGGCCTCGCGCTTCTCGCGCTCGGCAGCTTCGGCCGCATGGCGCATGGCCTCCTCGGCTTCGGCGGCACGGAGCGCCTCCTCGGCCGCATGGCGCATGGCCTCCTCGGCCTCGGCGGCACGGAGCGCCTCCTCGGCCGCATGGGCCTCCGCCTCGCGGCGCGCGCGCTCCAGCGCCTCCTGCTCGCGACGTAGCGCTTCGGCCGCCATGCGGGCCACCTCTTCGGCTTCGCGCTTCGCGGCCTCCTCGGCCTCGACGCGCAACCGCTCGGCTTCGATCTCCGCCTGACGCTCGGCGATCAGCGGCCCGAGGTCCTTGCGGATTTTGTCGACATACGCCTCGAGTAAGGTGGACGCGTGATTCTTCGCGGGAATCTTCAGTGTCTGGAGATGCTCGAGCAACTCCTTCGAGGTCATGCCGAACTCCTTGGCGAGTTCGTGGACTCTCATGCTGGGCATACAGTCACCGTCCCTGCCCCGGAGCCGCCGCGGTGGCATGCAGCGACTCGAGGTCTCGTCGTAGGCGGTCGAGATCGTCTTCATGCAGGTTGACACGCAACGCGGTGTTCAGCCGTTTGCGTGCGATTGCGCGCTCGAAGCACTCAGTGCCGGAACAGACGTACGCGCCTCGTCCGCGCGCTTTGCCGGTGGGATCGAGTTCGATGTGCCCGTCGACCGAGCGGACCAGCCGTACGAGCGAACGCTTGTCGCCGGTGAGTCCGCAGCCGACACACGTCCGTATCGGCGCTCTACGTGTGCGCGTCACGAAGCGGAGCCTTCCTTCTCGTGGACGCCGCAGAACGCACTGCCCGGGCGTGCCTTGTTCCGGCATCGCAGCCCGGAACTCGTGACGGCGGCGCACCGGCTGTCTGACTCGTCGTCTGTGGGCGCGCCATCGGCTCCCGGTGCATGGGCGACCAGGCCGGCACGCGCGGCCTGGCTCTGGCTCTTGATGTCGATGCGCCAGCCCGTGAGTTTGGCGGCCAGCCGAGCATTCTGGCCCTCCTTGCCGATGGCGAGCGAGAGTTGGTCTTCCGGGACGATCACGGTGGCGATGTGGTTGTCGTGGTCGACGAGGACGCTCGTGACCTTCGCCGGCGAGATGGCATTCGCGACGAACGCTGCTGCGTCTTCCGCCCAGGGGATCACGTCGATGCGCTCACCGCGCAACTCGCTCACGATCATCCTGACGCGGCTTCCCTTCGGTCCGACGCACGCGCCGACCGGATCGAGTCCCGGCTCGCGGCTGGCCACCGCGACCTTGGAGCGCATGCCAGGCTCTCGTGCGACGCTCTTGATCTCGACGATGCCGTCGTAGATCTCGGGAACTTCGAGTTCGAACAGGCGGCGGATGAGTCCGGGATGGGTGCGAGAGACCACGATCGAGGGCTCCGTTGAAGTCTTGCGCACTTCGATGATGTAGGCCTTGAGACGCTGATTGTGGTCGTAGCGTTCGCTCGGCGTCTGTTCTGACGGTGGGAGCAGCGCCTCAACGCCCTCTCTGAGCTTGATGAGCGTGTACCTGCTGTCGGACTGCTGGACCGTACCGGTGACGCTCTCCCCTACGCGGTCGGAGTACTCCTCGAAGATCCTCTCGCGCTCGGCTTCGCGTATCGATGACATGATCACGTTCTTCGCGGCCTGCGCCGCGATGCGTGATACGTCTGCCGGAGTGATGTCGCGCTCGTCGAACTCAGGCTCTTCTTCGGTTCCACCGGCCGGAACAAGTTCGTACACGTAGATGCGGCCGCTCTCCCGGTCGATGGTCACGCGGGTGTCGTTCTCAAGGTCGAGGATGCGCCGGTAGGTCGCCGCCAACTGCTCTTCGAGCCGGTGCAGGATCTCGTATTCGTCGATGTTCCTCTCACGCGCCAGCTGACGCAGCGCGTCCATGAGCTCAGAGGTCATGCTCGCAACCGTCCTTCCCACGTCCGTAATCCACTGAACCCTTGAGGCGTGCGCTGCGCACGTCTTCGAGGGCGATAGGGACGGTCTGTCCGTCGATGTCCAGGAGCACCTGAGCCTCCTGCACCCCGATGATGACGCCGGTGAATCGCGTCCGGTCATCGATCCGCTTCGTTCGGAGCGTCGCCGTCGAGCCCATGAAGCGCGCATAGTCCTCGCGGGTTCGCAGCGGCCTGTCGACTCCCGGTGAGGAGACCTCAAGGGTGTAGGGGCTATCGAAGGGGTCGAGATCGTCGATGAGGGGCGAGATCCAGCGGTTCGCCTCGCAGATAGTGTCGAGAGCGATCCCGCCATCCTGGTCGAGGTAGACACGCAGCGTCGGCTGTGGCCGCGCGCCGACGATCTCGACCGCGACGAACTCGAGCCCGTGATCAGCGGCCGCAGGCGCGAGCAGCGATTCTATGCGCTGTTCCAGATCGGTATGCATGTGTCGACCTCCTTCCAGACGAAAAGAAGCGGGGGTTACCCACTTCTCGCAGGACACGCTGTAGACCAGGGCCAAGTCTACCACAGCCCTCGTGGACGCAACAGATTCTCCGTCGGTCCGTCGCCGCTTTCGGAGCTCAGTAGAATCGTGCGCGCTCGTCTGCTACCCAGGCGGCCACAGACGATGCTGCCTCGGTGATCACGACCTCGCTGCGCTTCCCGGTCGCACGATGCTTGACCTCGGCAACACCGGCCGCGAGCCCCTTCTTGCCGACGATGATCTGGTAGGGGTAGCCGATGAGGTCGGCGTCCGCGAACTTGATCCCGGGACGTTCGTCGCGGTCATCGATGAGCGTCTCGATGCCGGCGGACGCGAGGTCGTGCCAGATGCCCTCGGCGACGCGCACGACGTCGCCGTCGGTTGCGAGGGGCACCACGACGACCTCGATCGGCGCGACCGACATGGGCCAGGTGATGCCCGCGTCGTCGTGGTGCTGCTCTATGACCGCGGCCAGCGAGCGGGTGATCCCGACACCGTAGCAGCCCATCAAGAACGGGCGCTCGGTCCCGTCTTCCGCTGTGAACGTCGCCTTGAGCGCTTCGGAGTACTTCGTGCCGAGCTGGAAGACCTGGCTCACCTCGATGCCCCGGGCGGTTTGCACGGGCTCACCGCAGACCGGACACCGGTCACCTGCCTCGGCGACCACCAGGTCTGTCCATGCGGACACGGTGAAATCCCTCCCTGGCATCGCCCCGACGAGGTGGAAGTCGTCCTCGTTCGCGCCGACACCCCAGGCCACGTCCTCGGTGAGGGAGGCGTCCGCTATCACGAGTGTGCCTTCCGGAGGCGCCACCGGGCCGAGTGAGCCTTTCGGGATGTCGTATCCGACGAAGTCGGCGTCGTCGAGCAGCTGCACGCCGGGCACGGCCCGCTCGGCCTTGAGCGGGTTGAGCTCACGGTCGCCGGGTACGCAGAAGTAGACCAGGGACCCGTCGGTGGTCTTGCCCGCCATGGTCTTGACCGTCTCATGCGGTGCGACGCCGAGGAACTCGGCGAGTGCGGCGATGGTGCGGATGCCAGGGGTGTGGACTCTGCGCATCGGCTGCGCTTCACGCGGGCCTGGCGAGCGCGGAACGACGGTCGCGGCGGCCTCCGCGTTCGCCGCCCATCCGCAGTCGCAGAAGACGAGTGCGGCTTCGCCCGTGTCGGCGAGCGCCATGAACTCGCTCGTGACCGAGCCGCCGATCTGGCCGGAGTCCGCCTCCACCTGCCGGAAGACGAGACCCAGCCGACGGCAGATGCGTTCGTACGCGCGGGTCTGGTCGTCGTAATGCGCCTGGAGGGACTCCTGGGAGTCGTGGAAGGAGTAGGCGTCCTTCATGATGAACTCCCGGCCGCGCAGAAGACCGAAACGCGGGCGCATCTCATCACGGAATTTGATGTTGATCTGGTAGAGCGAGACCGGCAGGTCGCGGTATGAACGGACCTCTCCCCGTACGAGGACCGTGATGATCTCCTCATGCGTCGGTCCGAGACAGAACTCGCGGCCCTGGCGATCGGAGAGTCGCGCGAGTTCGGGGCCGTACGCGTCCCAGCGGCCAGAGTCCTTCCACAGCTCGGCGGGTTGGACGAACGGCAGCAAGAGTTCCTGCGAGCCGATGGCGTCCATCTCCTCGCGAACGATTCGCTCGACCTTGCGAACAGCGCGCAAGCCGAGCGGCAAGAAGGTGTAGATCCCCGCGGCGGCCTTCCTGATCATGCCAGAGCGCAGGAGCAACCGGTGGGACGCGATCTCAGCTTCGGCGGGGTCCTCCTTGAGCGTGGGGACGTGCAGACCGCTCATCCGCAACGCGACTGTCATCGGTGCTCGCTTCCGCTCTCCAGTGTAGGACGCATGCCGAGTGGCATCGGCAGACAGGATAGCGCATCGGCGGTACGCCGACGGCTCACATGTTCTCGAGGGCGTCGATCTCCTCGAACAGGGCGTCGACGATGCGGTCTTCGGGGACCGTGCGCAACGGGCGTCCGTGCGCGAAGAGCACGCCCACTCCCCTCCCGGCGGCGACTCCGATGTCAGCCTCACGGGCTTCGCCAGGGCCGTTGACGACGCACCCCATGACGGCGACCTTGAGCGTGGACGAGCGACCTTTCAGCCGCCGTTCGACCTCGTGCGCGATGGGGACGAGGTCGACCTCGCACCTGCCGCACGTGGGGCAGCTCACCAACTCGGGCGTTCTCCTGCGCAGGTCCAACGCGGCAAGGATCTCCCAGCCGACCAAGACCTCGTCGACGGGGTCGGCGGTCAGAGAGACCCGCAACGTGTCCCCGATTCCCTCGGCGAGCAATATGCCGAGGCCCACACTGGACTTGACCGTTCCGGCGAGCGAGGTCCCAGCCTCCGTGATGCCGATGTGGAGCGGGTACGGGAGGCGTTCAGCGAGTGCGCGGTACGCCTGTACGGTGGTGGTGACACTGGAGGCTTTCGCGGAGACGACGACGTCGGTGAAGCCGCGCCGCTCGAAGTGCTCGCAGAACGCAACCGCGCTCGCGACGAGTTTGTCCGCGAGCGGCCAGTCGCGGTCACGGTCCTGCGCCGAGAGCGACCCGGCGTTCACCCCGATGCGGATCGGGATTCCGGCCACCCCCGCAGCGTCAATGACCTTGTCGACCCGGTCCAGCGGACCGATGTTACCCGGGTTGACGCGAAGCTTCGCCGCGCCACGGCGGGCGGCTTCGATGGCGAGCGTGTGATCGAAGTGGATGTCGGCGACGACGGGCAGCGGGGAGTTCGCGCACACGACAGCGAAGGCCTCGAGTGCGTCCGGTCTCGGAATCGCCACCCTGACGATCTCGCACCCCGCTTCAGCGAGTGTCGAGATCTGCGCGAGTGTCGCGTCCGAGTCCCTCGTGTCCGTCTTGGTCATCGATTCGACGACGACGGGTGCTCCTCCGCCGACCGGGACCCGTCCGACCATGACCGGACGGGTCTCGCGTCTCTCGGCCACGGTCGCGCCTCCTCGGTCACCCCTGCACGAAGTACCTCACGATGTCAGCGTACATGAGGTATCCGATGAGCGAGAAGAGGAGGAACGCCCCGGACAGGCTAAGGCCGAGGGAAAAGCGCCGCCCAAGCGGGCGGCGGGTCGCCGCCTCCACGAGTTCCAGCACGATCTTCCCGCCGTCGAGCGGTGGAATCGGCAGGATGTTCATGGCGCCGAGAGACAGAGAGAGGAGCGCCACCATCCACGCGTAGCTGAGCGGCCCCATGCGCGCGGCTTCGGCGACCTCCACCGTGATGCCGACGATGCCTCGCGCGCCATCCAGGGACTCCTCGAACGTCTCGGGAGAGAAGAACCGGCCGATCGCGGCGAAGACCATCCCGGTGAGGCGCACGCTCTCGACAGCGGCCTCGGGAACCGTGAGGTTGACGTGGTCGACGTCGGCCACGACGCCCAGTACGGGAGTCCCGCGCTCCGATGAGCCGATGACGCTGACGGTGGAGCGCTCCTGCCCGTCACGGACGTAGCCGACCGCCACGCGGTCGCCGGGCTCGTACGCGGCGACCGCGCTGGTGAGCGCATTCCAGTCCTCAACGGCCTCGTTGCCGATCGCCGTGATCCGGTCGCCAGGCTGCAAACCGGCGGCATACGCGCCAGAATCGGGTACGACGTCGTGAAGGCGCAACGACTGCGTGTAGAAGCCCCAGATCGCCAGGACCGTCGTGAACACGACGAGCGCTGTGACGAGGTTCGTGACGACGCCCATCGACAGCAGGACGATGCGCTTGGGTTTCGAGAGCGCCCGGTAGGTGACCGACCGGGCCCGGGCGAGCAGCTCGTCGGGGGTGTTCGCGGCGTCAGCCTCCAACTCGGCAAGATAGGACACGTCGTCGTCGGGCGCCGGGGTGAGCGCGCCCCAGTCCGCGAGGGTCGCCAGCAGGCGCGACGCGTATTCGACCTCGATGCCCATCTGCTCGGCGAGGCGCGACGAATCGATACGTCTCGCCTGTGACGCGATGCTCAACGCGCGTGCCAGGAGCGGGTCTTCGGGGCCGGGCTCCATGCCGGCGATCCGGACGTACCCGCCGAGCGGAACCGCCGTGATGCCGAACACGGTTCCGCTCTTGCTGGTGAACCGCAGGGCGGGTCCCGGAAGGCCGACCATGAACTCATGCACCTTGACGCGAAACGCGCGCGCGGCGAAGAAGTGGCCTCCTTCGTGCAGGACGACGAGGATCGAGAATGTGAGGATGCCCCACAGAATGGTCGAAACGGCGTCGCCCATCAGTCCCCTTTCACCCACGGAAGGTATGCGCGTGCAGTAGCGCGGTGCAAAGAGCGGGCCAGGCTAGGCCTTACAGCGCCGCCGCGGCGCGTTCGCGCGCCCACGCGTCGACAGACTCCACCTGCTCAACAGCGGTCAGCGTCTCCGTGTCATGGGCGAGCATCACGGACTCGACCACCCGATCGATGTCGGTGAAACGGCAGCGTCCCTCCAGGAACGCCGAGACGGCCTCTTCGTTAGCCGCGTTCATGGCGGCGGGCATCGTGCCCCCTTCCCTTCCGGCCGCATATGCGAGCGCAAGGCAGCGGAAGGTCGCCGTGTCCGGTGGTTCGAAATCCAGGGAAGCGAGCGTGGCGATGTCGACGGGCGCGACCGGAGACGGCCACCGCCGCGGGTGGCTGAAGGCGTACTGGATGGGGATGCGCATGTCGGTCGCACCGAGATGGGCCTTCACGGAACCGTCCGCAAAGGCCACCATCGAATGGACGATGGATTGCGGATGTACCACGACCGAGATCATCTCGTAGTCAACGCCGAACAGATGATGCGCCTCGATGACCTCAAGGCCCTTGTTCATGAGTGTCGCCGAGTCGACGGATATCTTGGGACCCATCCTCCACGTAGGGTGCGCGAGGGCGTGCGCGGGGCCGACGAGATCGAGGTCCGCGCGGACGCGTCCGCGGAACGGTCCGCCCGATGCAGTGAGCCAGATTCGGGACACGTCCCTTGCGTCCTCTCCGAGAAGACATTGGAGAATCGCCGAATGCTCGGAGTCGACGGGGAGTATCGTTCCGGGACGCGCACGAGACGTCACGAGTTCGCCCCCGGCGACCAGAGACTCCTTGTTCGCGAGGGCGAGAATCTTCCCCGCGTCGAGCGAGGCGATCGTCGCCCTAAGCCCGGCGGCGCCGACGAGCGCGTTCAGGACCATGTCGATGTCGGAGTGCGTGGCCAGTTCGGCGACCGCGTGCGGTCCGACCCCTACGTCGATGCCTGGCATTGCCGCGGAAAACGACTGCGCGGCGCGCGGATCGTTGAGAGCGACGCTCCCCACCGAGAAGGCGCGCGCTTGTTCGGCGAGGGTCTCGTGCTCACGGTCAGCCGCCAACGCGACCACCTCGACGCGCCCGTCCGAGCGCGCGGCGACGTCGAGCGCCTGGCGTCCGATTGAGCCTGTCGAGCCGAGGATGGCGACCCTCAGGGTGTCATTCATGACATCGGTCCCGCCGCCAGCAGGTGATAGGCGACGATGCTCGCCGGTATCAGGCTGTCGATACGGTCGAGCATGCCGCCGTGACCGGGCAGCAGGCCGCCGGAGTCCTTCACCCCGGCTTCCCGTTTGACGCGCGACTCGAACAGGTCGCCGATCAGCGCCGACACCGCGACGCACGCCCCGATGATCGCGAGCCACCACGCGTCAAGTGCGACCCCGCTGATCGCGGGGACAGCGACCCAGACTCCTACGGTGGCCGCGGCGCCTGCCACGAACCCCTCCCACGTCTTGTGTGGCGAGATGCGCGGTGCGAGCCTCCGGGTCCCGATGGTCGAACCGGCAAAATAGGCCGCGATGTCACCGGCCCACACGCTGGCGAGTACCGCGATGACGAGCGCCACCCCGTCCTCAAGTGAGCGTACGAGCACGAGGTGCGCGAGACTGCCGCCGACGTACGTCGCGCCAACGACCACCACGGCCGTGTCGGCGGTCCGCAGGTTGCCGTACGCGACGTGCCACGTGAGCGCGGCGATGACGAGAACACCGAGGACAGTCACGATGCCGAACACGCCGTCCGCCGCGGCGGCGAGCGGACAGGCGGCGACCGCGGCCTGTCCGCAGAACTCGGGCACAGGGCGTCGTTCACGTCGCGTCAAGCGGAAGAACTCGGAGACAGCGAGGACTCCGAGAATCGAGAGGAGCAGCGCGAAGCCGAGCGGTCCGGCGAACACGACGACGCCGAGGAGGGCGGCGCCGTACGCCACCCCGGTCAGCACACGTACTCGCAGGGCGGCGAAGGGCCGGTTGGGCGCCTGTGGGCTGGAGCGTGTCATCGGCCCCCGTACCGGCGGTCTCTGGCGGCGTAGTCGTTCACCGCGCGCAAGAGGTCATGGCGGTCGAAGTCCGGCCAGAGCGTGTCTGTGACGTAGAGCTCCGTATAGGCGATCTGCCACAAGAGGAAGTTCGAGACGCGCAGTTCCCCGCTGGTGCGCACGAGCAGGTCCGGGTCGGGCACGTCTGGGAGGTAGAGGTGTGCCGTCACGGTCGACTCGTCGATGTCATCAGGGGCGATATTGCCGGATGCGACACGGGACGCGATCGATCGGACCGCGCGGACTATCTCGTCGCGTCCGCCGTAGTTGAGCGCAACGACCAGGGTGAGGGAGGTGTTGCCGGACGTCCGATCGACGGTCCGGTGAAGCGCCGCCGCGGTGTCGGCGGGCAGTCCGCTGAGATCGCCCGCGAGCAGGACGCGGACATCCATCGCCTCGAGGTCGGCGGTCTCCCGTTCGAGCACTTCGATGAACAGACGCATCAGACCTCGGACCTCGGCGACGGGCCTCGACCAGTTCTCGGAACTGAACGAGTAGATGGTGACGTACTCGATCCCGAGTTCGAGTGATGCTGCGATGAGCTCGCGGACGGCCTTGGCCCCAGCGCGATGACCGGCGATGCGAGGTAGTCCCCTCGCGGCGGCCCACCGCCCGTTGCCGTCCATGATGACGGCGATGTGGCGGGGCGCGTGCGCGGGATCGAACTCGCTCAGAAGGCCGGAATCAG
>DASSAH010000283.1:0-1786 GCA_035685585.1 Coriobacteriia bacterium | reverse complement strand
GCGGGCGCGCGGCGCCGGCCTCGCGCCGCTCCGCCGCCTCCGCGAGCAGGCGCGCCCACACCCCCGCGTCGTGCCCGAGCCATCCGGTGAGCCCCCAACGGTCGCGCAGCGACCCCGGCGCGATGTCGCACGCCATGAGCGCAGCCTCCAGCACGAGCGTGCCCGAGCCGCAGAGCGGGTCGACGAGCGCACCCTCGGCCGCCGCGATGCGCGGCCAGTCGGCCAGCAGGAGCACGCCCGCGGCGAGGTTCTCCTTGAGCGGAGCGGCCGCTTGCACGCCGGGCGCGCGGTATCCTCGGCGATGGAGCCGCTCCCCGCTCAGGTCGACGCTCAGGACCGCCTTCTCCCCGCGCAGCGCGACGTTCACCCTGACGTCGGGGGTCACCCGGTCGACGTCCGGCCGCGCGCCAGACCGCGCCCTCAGCCGGTCGACGATCGCGTCTTTGACCTTCAGCGTCGCGAAGCCGGTATGGCCGATCGGTGATCGCGAGGCCACCACGTCGACCGCCAGCGTGCGCTGTGGCGAGAGGTGATGCTCCCACGGCACCGCGAGCGCTCCTTCGAAGAGGGCGTCCGGGCTGGGGGCGGGGACCTCGGCGACGCGCAGCAACACCCGTGACGCCACGCGCGACCAGAGGCAGGCCCGATACGCGGTCTCGAGCGGCCCCTCGAAGGCCACGCCCGCCCTGCCGGGTCTCACGCGCACGGCGCCACACGCGCGCAACTCCTCGGCGAGCACGCGCTCCAGCCCGACCGGAGCCGGAGCGAAGAGGTGATGCGGGGCTCCCATGACCTAGCCGACGAACCCCTCCACGACGTACGTCCCGGAGCGCTGGTCTTTGCGCAACACCACAAACCCGCGCTTCTGGGCGTCTTCGAGCAGCTGCGTGAACGAGCGGTAGCCATATGAGGATTCGGCGAACGAAGGTTGCTTGCGCTTCATGGTGTCCTTGACCATCGAGGCATGGATGACGTCGACGTTCTCCCGCTGCAGCGCCTCTATCGTCTCGAAGAGCAGCTTGTACGCGGGGCGCTTGGCCTTCGGCACCTTGTCGCCGATGGCGGGCGTCGCCGTCTCGGTCGTACGGAGGTCCTCGTAATAGATGAACTCGTCGCAGTTCGCCGCGAGCAGATCGCTCGTCGATTCCTTCATGCCGAGCCCGATGACGGTCCTGCCGTTCTCCTTGAGCTTGCCCACGAGCGGTGTGAAGTCGCTGTCTCCCGAGACGATCACAAACGTGTCGATGTGCTCCTTGGCGTAGGAGAGCTCCATCGCGTCTACCACGAGGCGGATGTCCGCCGAGTTCTTTCCGGTCATCCCGCGCTCTGGAATCTCCATCAACTCGATGCCGAGCTCGTGGAGCGGCTGGACGTACTCGGGGAATCGTGCCCAGTCGGCATACGCCCGCTTCGCAACGATCTTGCCCTTCTCCACGAGGCGCTCTAGCACGATCTTCATGTCGAATAGCGTCGGCTTGGCCGCCGAGCGTGACCCCCTTCGCCCGTCCGACGCCTTCTCGGCCCCGACTGCAAGGTTCTCGAAGTCGATGAAGACCGCAAGCGCGTGAGCATCGTCTGGCATGTGAGCGCCTCCTCCCGTGGCTGATGAGACTCCGCGAGCATCATACGACGCTGGAGTCGCGATGGTCACAACGGATCTCGAATCGGCGCGCCCGGGTATGTACAGGACGCCGGTGCACGAGTGTGCGAGAAGGGGTCCGGTCATGACTGGTGGCGGCGGCACGTCCCGAGAGTCTGAGCTCGTCATGTACTGCCGACAGTGGTG
>DASSAH010000282.1:0-1618 GCA_035685585.1 Coriobacteriia bacterium | reverse complement strand
TAGGGGGTGAGGCGGTCCTTCAGGTCGCGCTTGTCCGACCAGTCCTCGTACTTCCCGGTCGGCCAGTTGACCGGGATGTCGTCGACCGGTTCCGGATAACGCGATTCGTTCTTGAGGGTGCAGGCGTCCACGCATGCGTCGCAGCCGACGCATTTCGTCAGGTCGATGAAGGTCCCGAGGGTCCCGCCCGCCCGGGATTCCACCGCCATCGCGGCTTTCGGCAGCGCAAGGGTCGCTGCTCCCGCGACTCCGGCGGCGGTGGAGCGCAACAGGAACTCTCTTCGGCTCATATCAGCCACTGGCGTGTGTCCTTCCGGGTCGCCGGACGGAGATCCGCCCTCCCGCGCAACATCCGGCGGCACGGAGGGTACGGTGATAGATAGCATACCCCAGGGGGTATCGTCAACCATGCGGGCAGTCAGGGTTGATGGACAGGTGAGGCCCGCCGCTCGATCCGCACACGAGCGGTGCGATACCTCGACGCCGGGAGAGGTATGCTACATGGAGGACTCGACGGCGTGCGGTCGTCGATCGAGGGAAGAGGTGCACCGATGGCCCAGTTCGCACACTACTTCGACAGCGTCACCGCCACGATAGGTCATACGCCGGTGGTCCCGCTTCGCCGCATGGCCGCCGGTCTGCCTGGCGAGGTGCTCGTCAAACTCGAGTTGCGCAATCCTGGCGGGTCGGTGAAGGACCGGATCGGCATCGCCATGGTCGTGGACGCCGAAGAGCGCGGGCTTCTCACCCCCGGCGAGTCCGTCATCGTCGAACCGACGAGCGGGAACACGGGAATCGCCCTTGCCCTCGTGGGCGCCGAGCGCGGCTACCGGGTCATCCTCACGATGCCCGAGTCGATGTCACTCGAGCGCCGCAAGCTCCTCGCCGCGTTCGGTGCCGAGCTCGTGCTCACGCCTCGCGAGCTGGGCATGAGGGGAGCGGTGGAGGCGGCCGAGCGAGTAGCCGCTGAGACGCCGGGCGCCTGGATAGCCGGGCAGTTCGACAATCCCGCGAACCCCGCGTACCACTACGCCACCACCGGTCCGGAGATACACGGGGCGCTCGGCGACCGTACGCTCGGGGCGCTGGTCGCGGGGGTTGGCACCGGAGGCACGATCACCGGCGCGGGCCGCTTCCTGAAGGAGAGCCGCCCGGGCACCCTTGCTATCGCGGTCGAGCCGGCCGAGTCGCCGATCATCACGCAGCGACGCGCGGGAGCGGAGCTCACTCCGGGGCCGCATCTCATCCAGGGCATCGGCGCGAACTTCATCCCGCGTGTGCTCGATGTCGACCTCCTGGACGACGTCATCACCATCGACGCGGACACAGCCATCGTCATGGCGCGTCGAGCGGCGGTCGAGGAGGGACTGCTGGTCGGCATCTCGAGCGGCGCGAACATCGCCGCCGCGCTTCAAGTCGCGGCACGACCCGAGCTCGAAGGCGCCGCCGTCATAACCGTCGCCCCGTCCACCGGGGAGAGATACCTCACGACCAAGCTGTGGGAGGGACTCGGCTAGCGCCTGAGCCGCTACGTTCGGATTCGCCGTCCCCGTATCCCTGGAAGGCTCCGCAGCGTTAGTGGGGTCATGGACCGAAGAAGCGGACGTCGCGGGGATTC